>NZ_JAAKTY010000014.1:0-108789 GCF_049174875.1 Aeromonas sp. 600948 | reverse complement strand
AGCAGGAAGCAGGAAGCAGGAAGCAGGAAGCAGGAAGCAGGAAGCAGGAAGCAGGAAGCAGGAAGCAGGAAGCAGGAGAGATTAACCGAGACAAATGGTTTGCCAAAGATCACTTAACACAGCAATCCGGCGATTTATCATGGCGCCAATCCGCTGTCGCCAAAAAAGAAAATGGCCGAGAAATTATCTCGGCCATTTGTAGCCTGGTCAAAGACTCAAGCCTGGATATTACTCTTGTTCAACTTATTAGAAGTTGTACTGCAGAGCAACAGTCCACTCGTCGTCATGCTTCTCGATACCCTGGATCTTGTACTCGGTGTAAGCTTTCAGCTTCGGAGTGAAAGCGTACTGAACACCCAGCAGGGTCTCGTCAACCAGATCCTTGTAAGTAGAACCGGCAGCTTGAGCGTTGGCCTTGCCTTCTTTGAAGTTGTAACCAGCCAGGAAGGTCCAAGCATCTACGTTGTAAGAAGCAGCCAGCTCGTAACCACGGCCGTCATCTTTCAGACCCAGGCTCTTGTTCTTCACTTCGCCTTCAGTGTAAACACCGGCAAAATAGAAGCCATTGATAGCGTAGTGCGCGCCAATAGCCCACTCGTCTTTCTTACCAGTCTGACCGTTAACTTTGTTTTGCAGGTCGGAGTAGGCATAACCGGCGTTGAAGCCCAGGCCGAAGTCAAAATCGTAACCGGCGGCAACGGCATAAGCTTTCTTACGCTTAACGTCGGAACCAAAGATGGCATCTTCTTTGACCTTCTGACCAACGTCAGTGATCTTGACCGCTACGTCGTCATTGGTTTGGTAGGAAACTTTACCTTTGAAACCACCGAAGGTGTTGGAGTAGATAACCTGGCCTTCCTGACGACCGTCATAGAAGTTACCCGCATCGCCCCACTCGTTGAAAATATCGGTCGGCTCGAGTACGTCGTAGAAAGCAGTGTCGGTCTGACCGAAGATGATTTTACCGTACTGGGTGCCGTCAAAGCCTGCATAGATATGACGAGCATCGAACTTGCTAGACTTACCGTCACTGCCCTTGTCGGAGTTTTCAGCAGCAACTTGCCACTCGGTCTTGGCGATACCGGACCAGGTGTTGTTCAGAGCAACTTTACCGGACCAGCCCAGACGGGAAGAACCAATCAGCTCGCCATCGGTATCATCGTGCTCACCGTAGTAGTTAGCCTGTACACGGCCGTATACGTCGAAAGTGGTACCGTCTTTGTCATAGATCACCGCGGCGTTAGCGGCGGATGCAAACAGAGCCGGAATGGCAATAGCCAGAATTGTCTTTTTCATAGTTTCCAATGCCTACTGTAATTAAACACTAAGTTGTTGTTATTCCCTGTGTTAGCGATGTTCTTTGCATCACTATGCCGCCGAGACTAGCACCGGATTTTTTGAACCGCAATGAAAAAACTTGGAACTTTTTACGGAAACCATAGTCATGGAGGCAAAAATGTGAGCCAAGTCTCACCTGACGGCAAGGTAAAAGGAAAACGTTTACAATGAATCCTGCTGATTATTTGGACTCAAATAGTCTATTTTGCATGCAAATGACGCTAACTACCTGATAAACAACCAAAGTGGTCTGATCAGCGTAAAACTCCGTGATAATGGCTGTTGCCTCGACCTCACCGAGGGGTTGCGGGTATCCTTGTCCTTCGATTAACCCCTAACTGGCCTTCTCTTCATGCTCTCTACTCGCCTCAAAGCAACCATTCGTCAAACCTATCGCCAGATTTCGGATGGATTACCCGGTTTTGTGCCGCGCAAAGAGCAGAACTTTCTGGTGGCCGAGATAGCCAAAACCCTGACCGGCGAGTACGACAAACAACGCCGTATTCTGGTTGCCGAAGCGGGTACCGGTATCGGCAAATCCCTCTCCTATGCGCAGGGCGCCATTCCGGTGGCGCGACTCACCCAGAAGAAGCTGGTGATCTCCACCGCCACAGTGGCCCTGCAAGAGCAGCTGATCCACAAAGACCTTCCTTTTTACCACCGCCACAGCGAGCTTCCGTTTCGCTTTATGCTGGTCAAGGGGCGTCAACGCTACTGTTGCGAGCATCTGCTGGAGCAGGCAGCCAGTGGCGCCGAGATGGCCAACTTCGAGCTCGACTTTGGCAGTTTGAGCAAATCCAAACCATCGGACAGCGACAAGGATCGCTACCAGGCGCTGTGGCAGGCCTACACCAATGGCAAGTGGGACGGGGATCGGGACAACTGGCCGGAGCCCATTCCCGACACTTGCTGGGATCGCATCGCCGCAGACCGCCACACCTGCAACAAGGCGCTGAGCCATCACCAGCACTGCCCCTTTCATCGCGCCCGCAACGACATGGAGAGCGCCGATGTGCTGGTCGTCAACCATGCGCTACTGCTCTCCGATCTCACCATGGGCGGCGGCATCATTCTGCCGCCCCCTGATGAGTGCATCTATGTGCTGGATGAGGCCCATCACCTGCCCACCATCGCCCGGGATCACGGCGCAGCGTCGGCCAGCGTCAAAGGCTCGCGTCGCTGGCTGGAGAAGCTGGTACAAAGTGCAGGCAAGCTGGCGCGGACTCTTAATAAGGAAAGCCTGCTCGACCCCCAACTCAAACTGCAGGATGCACTGGCCACCATCCAGCCTGATCTGAAGGCGGTCGAGCAGTGGCTCAGCGCCAACGATCGGCTGTTTGGCACGGAACCCCACTACCGCTTCGTCGAAGGGGTATTGCCGGATCCCCTGCCCATGCTGGCGGAGAATCTCAAGGAGTCGAGCAAGAAGGCGCTGCGAGCGCTGGATCGGATGCAAGGGGCCATAGGTGAAGCGCTGAAAGATGGCGAGATCCGCCGCAAGGAGGCCGAACCCCTGCTGGCCGAGAGCGGTTTTCATCTGCAACGGCTGGAGAGTTTCTGCGCCCTGTGGGAGATGCTGGGGCGCCATGTGCCGACCGGCAAAACCCCGCTCGCCCGCTGGATAGCCAAGAGCGATGACGGCGATATCTGGCTGCACGCTTCACCGATAGAGGTGGGCTATCTGCTGGAGGAGTGGCTCTGGTCGAAATGTTTGGGGGCCGTGCTGGTCTCCGCGACTCTCACAGCACTCTCTTCCTTTAGTTATTTTCGCCATCAGGTGGGGCTCAAGGAGCACGACGGTACCCGCTATCTGCGCCTGCGCTCCCCCTTTGACTACCAGAAAGCCGAGCTCTATCTGCCCAAGATGGAGCACGAACCCAACTCACCAGCCTTTACCAATGAACTCATCAGCGTGCTGCCACGTATTCTGGCGGGCAAGGAGGCGAGTCTGGTGCTCTTCTCCTCCTACCGCCAGATGAATGAGGTGGCCGTTGGCTTGCGAGCCAAGGGGCTGTCACTGCTGGTGCAGGGGGAAGCCTCCCGCAATGCCCTGCTCACCCTGCACAAGCAGAAATGCGATGGCGGTCAAGCCAGCATCCTGTTTGGTACCGGCAGCTTCTCGGAGGGGCTGGATCTGCCGGGTCACTACCTCACCAATCTGGTGATCACCAAACTCCCCTTTGCGGTGCCCAACTCACCGGTCGAGGAGGCTACCGCCGAGTGGGTGGAGCAGCGAGGAGGCAACCCCTTTCTGCAACTGACGGTGCCGGAGGCATCGCGCAAACTGATCCAGGCCTGTGGCCGCCTCATCCGCAAAGAGGCCGATCGGGGACGGGTCACCATTCTGGACCGGCGTCTACTGACCAAACGTTATGGCAAGGGGTTACTTGATGCCCTCCCCCCGTTTACACGGCGGTTCGAATAAATAAGCATGCCGTTATTGATAAATGAACTGACAACTGCACGAACATACACCTCCAGAAAGAGCCATTGCCGCAGTAGACCAAACCTGTAAAAATGAGCCCCTGTTTTCAGTGGGCAATCGCCTGACTGTTCAAGGAGATGAAATGAAACTGACTGTTCTGGTACCGGCGCTGGCTGGTCTGTTGTGGGCCGGTAGCGCCTTGGCTGATGCCAAACTGGAAGTATCCACCCCTTACATCGTGCAGTTGATTGATGGCCAATCCATCAACCCCCAGCTGCTCGACAAAACCAGCACCTTCCCCCTCTCTGCCGGCAAGCACCAGTTGGTCGTCGCCTTTGAAGGCAACTACTCCAGCCGTAACGAAATCAAGCTGGTGACCGCCGAGCCGCTGGTGCTGAACTTCACTGCAGCCGACAATCAGCAGCTGGTGCTGGACTATAAAAAGCCCCGCAATGAAGCAGAAGCCAAACAGTTCCTGAAAGATCAGAAAGTGGCGCTGAAAGACAAGGTCACAGGACAGCAAGTGAGCAGTGAACAGTTCGTAATGCCGAAAGTAGAGGGCTTCCAGCTGACCCGTGACTATCAGCAAGAGCTGATCAACATGGGCAAAGCTTTCAACCAGCCCAAAACCGTTGCCGTCTCCTCTGCTGCCGTGATGGCTGCCGCCAGCGCACCGGCCCAAGCCGCGCCCAGCAAGGCGCAAAGCAATCCGGAAGCCCTGACCCAACTGCAAAACTGGTACAACAAGGCCGATGCGGAAACCCGCAAAGCCTTCCAGATCTGGGTTATCCAGCAGCAGTAATCCGGAAACATCATCCTGACCCGTCGGGAATGACAAGGGGAGCTTGGCTCCCCTTTTTCATATCCAGGTTCATCTCTGCATCGATGGAACAATGCCCTGATGTCACTGCATATTTTCTATCACCCCCTCTACTCCTCCCTGGCCCTGCCCGAACGCCATCGCTTCCCGCTGGCCAAGTATCAGGGGCTGTTTGAGCGCTTGCAGGTGCAGGGTTACCCCCTTGGCGAAGCGCCGTCGGCCACCCGGGAGCAAATCTGTCGCATTCACGATGCTGATTATGTCGCGGCGGCCCTGAGCGGCCAGCTGGAAGATCGCGCCATCCGCAAGATCGGTTTTCCCTGGTCACCCATTCTGATAGAGCGCACCTTGCGCTCGGTGGGTGCCACCGTTGCCGCCAGCCGCCATGCTCTTGAGCAGGGATGCGGCTTGCAGATCTCCGGCGGCTATCACCACGCCCATCGCGATCACGGCAGCGGTTTTTGCCTGTTCAACGATCTGGTGATTGCGGCGCAGGCTTGCCTCGACGAGGGGCGCTGCGAACAGGTGCTGATCGTCGATCTCGATGTGCATCAAGGAGATGGCAGTGCAGCCCTGTGCGCCGGACGGCGCGATATCATCACCCTATCCCTTCATGGGGAGCACAACTTTCCCCATCACAAAGCCGCCTCTCACCTCGACTTTCCGCTGCCAAGCGGCATGACGGACGATGCCTATCTCACCACACTGCAACAGGCACTCTCGCTGGCACTGCGGCTCTATTCGCCGGATCTCATCCTCTATCAGGCGGGCGTCGATGTGCATCATGCCGACGAGCTTGGTTATCTCTCCTTGAGCGATGCAGGGGTTCGCCTGCGCGATGCCATGGTATTTGGCTGTGCAATCAAGCATGGGTTGCCCATCGCGGCGGTGCCCGGTGGCGGCTATCGCCGCGACTGGCGACAGCTGATCCCGCTTCATATGTCGCTGTTTGAGACGGCGCGCCATCGTTTTGGCTGATGGCATGGCTTTATATGGCGCGGACACGCCATCAGAGTGGGAGGAGATTTCTCTAGATAAAACAGAAGAGGCGACCCCTGGGGTCGCCTCTTCGTGTTCCGTCATCTCGGTCACACAAGCTCGCTCGTTGTCAGGCAAGCTCGGGACATCTGAGGATAATTATTTCTGACGCTTGCGGGCGTACTTGCGACGGGCGCGGGCCTGACGCTCCTCTTCCCGCTCGGCCTTCTCTTTGGCTTTTTGCTCGGCTTCTGCCGCGGCTTCGACAATCTCGACGCTCACCATCTCCGGCGTCTCCAGCGAGATGCGGCCAAGCAAGCCGGAGCGGAACTCGTTGATCAGGATCTCGGACGCCTTGTGCAGGTCGGCCAGCCCCCCTTTGCGCATAAACGCCCGCTGGCGGGCGATCATCTCCAGCAGCTCGATCTCGGTCTCGGGCAACTCGTCAATCTGGTAGCGCGCCTTGATCCGCTCCGGATAGGCCTTGATGAAGTAGTCAGCGGCGAACATGGCGATATCGGCATAGTCGAACACCGTGTCCTTGATGGCCGCTGTGATGGCCAGACGATAACCGCAGGAGGGCGGATTGAGCTTGGGCCAGAGGAAACCCGGGGTATCGGTCAGGATGACGTTGTTATCCAGCTTGATCCGCTGCTGGGACTTGGTCACCCCCGCCTCGTTGCCAGTACGGGCGATGATGCGCCCCGCCAGGGTATTGATCAGGGTGGACTTGCCCACGTTGGGGATCCCCATGATCATCGCCCGCACGCCGCGCAGCTCAAAATTGCGCTCCGGCAGCATCTCGTGGCAGAGAGTCAGCAGTTGCTTGATCTTCTCCGGCTCTTGTTGCGTCAGCGGCAGCGCCTTGATCCCCTTCTCTTTTTCCATGTGCGCCACCCACAGATCGGTGATCGCCGGATCGGCCAGGTCCGCCTTGTTCAGCACCTTGATCACCGGGGTATCACCACGCAGCTCGGGCACCAGCGGGTTTTCGCTGGAGAAGGGGATGCGGGCATCGAGCATCTCGATGATCACATCGACCTGGGGCATGACCTCGGCAATCTCTTTGCGGGCCTTGTGCATGTGACCGGGGAACCAGTTGATGGACATATCCGTTACTCTCTGTGGGGGCTGCGGGCGGGCGCATGGAACAACAGGCGCTCTGCCGCGGGCATCGAACGAAGGGGGCGCATTTTACCTGCTGCGGGCCTCTTTTGACAGGTCATTCTAACCATCACCTCATCAAATCAGCAAACCGCCGAGGCGGAGCGACCTTGCCGGAAGCGACCGGACCAACTGGCTCAATTGACAGATAACACATTGATATAGTGTAACATTTTCATCACTTTTTCACACAACCGTCACCGATAGTCAGTAAAAGTGTCATCTGCCCCCTCTAGGCTGCGCTCAGGTTTTACAAGGAGCGAACCCCAATGAGAAAAATGGCAGGACTTGCAGTGATGATCGGCGCCGCCCTGGCTGCCGGCTGCAAATCAGACAATGACACGGTGGCGACCAAGCCCGCAGCCCAACCCACCAACGTCATCTTCTTCCTCGGTGACGGCATGGGCCTCAACACCCTGACGGCAGCCCGCATCTACGGTGTCGGCGAAGAGGGTGATCTCACCATCGATACCCTGCCAGAGACGGCCTTTATCAAGACCTTCTCCCACGATGCCCAGGTCACTGACTCGGCCCCCTCCATGGCGGCCTACATGACCGGGGTCAAGAGCAACAACGGCGTCATCAGCATGGACGGCGACGCCACCTATGAGAGCGACTGCAGCAAGAGCGCCGGCAAGCCGGTGACTACCCTGCTAGAGCTGGCCAAAGCCGATGGCCGCGGTACCGGCGTGGTAACCAGTACCCGGGTGACCCACGCCACCCCGGCGGCTACCTATGCCCATATCTGCAACCGGGATCTGGAGGCAGATATCGCCGTCCAGCTGGTACCGGGCGGCAAAGGCTACAACAGCGCCCTCAAGGAGGGGCTGGATGTGGTGCTCGGTGGCGGCAGCAGTTTCTTCCTGCCCAAAGCCGACAAGGGCAAGCGGGAGGATGGCCGCAACCTCATCAGCGAAATGCAGGCCAAGGGCTACCAGTTTGCCAGCAATCTGGATGAGCTGAACAAGGCCGATGCGGGCAAGCCGCTGCTGGGTCTGTTTGGTTCCAGCCACATGAAATATGACCTGGACCGCCCTGCCAGCGAGCCGTCACTGGCCCAGATGACCCTGGCCGCCATCAAGCAGCTCAAGGGCAAAGAGAAGGGTTACTTCCTGATGGTGGAAGGGGGCCGCATCGACCACGCCCTGCACGACACCAACGCCAAGCGGGCGCTGCAGGACACCATCGCCTTCGACAACGCCATCAAAGCCGCCATCGACGAGGTGAAAAAGAGCGACCCCGAGCTGAAAAACACCCTGATCGTGGTCACCGCCGATCACGACCACACGCTAGTGCTCAACGGCTATGCCAAGCGCACCGGCAAGACCACCGCCGACAACCCCGGCGTACTCGGGCTGGTGAAGAACTACGAGACTGGCGAGCCAAGCAAGGATAGCGAGGGCATGCCCTACACCATCATAGGTTTTGGCAACGGCTACAACCGGGTGGATGGCCCGCGCAGCAGCGTCGCCCCACTCGACGATGCCACCGTCTCCGCCAATGACTACCACCAGGAAGTGGTGGTCAAGGTAGGCGAGATCGGCAACGAGACCCACGGCGGCACAGATGTCTTCCTCGGCGCCATCGGCAAGGGGGCTGACAGCTTCCATGGCTCACTCGATAACACCGCCGTGTTCGGCAAGATCAAGGCTGCGGCCAAGCTGTAAGGAGCACTTTCATGAGCAAACAGATGAACACATCCATCAAGCACACGCTGGTCTGCGCAGCCCTGTTCAGTGCGCTGGGCGCAACCTCCCAGGCACAGGCCGCTGATGCCAAAAACGTCATTCTCTTTATCGGTGATGGCATGGGGCCCACCGTGCTCACCGCCACCCGCCTGTTCAAGGTGGGAGAAGAGGGCAATCTGGAGATGATGAAACTGCCGCGCAGTGCCCGCATCAAGACCTTCTCCAACGATGCCCAGACCACCGACTCGGCCCCCTCCATGGCGGCCTACACCACCGGGGTCAAGATGAACAACGAGGTGATCGCCATGAGCAGCGACACCAAAGCCGTCGCCCCCGGCAAAGACGTCAATGGCAACAAAACCGTCAACAATTGCAGCAGCGATAACGGCAAGCCGGTGCCCACCATCCTGGAGCTGGCCAAGGCGGCAGGCAAATCGGTCGGGGCCGTCACCACTACCGAGCTGACCCACGCGACCCCGGCGGCCACCTACGCCCACATCTGCCATCGGGATGCCGCTTATGACATCGCCGCACAGGCCGTTCCTGGGGGCGCTGGCTATAACAGTGCCCTCAAGGATGGGGTCGATGTGCTGATGGGGGGTGGTGCCAACCACTGGACCCCCTACAGCGCCAGCAACAAGGGCGGTCGCAATGACAACCGCGACCTGACCGCCGAGATGAAGGCGCAGGGATACAGCTATGTCACTACCCAAAGTGAACTGGCCAAGGTCACCAGTGGCAAGGTGCTCGGTCTGTTCAGCAGCAAATCCCACCTCGACTACGAGCTGGATCGGGTCGCCAAGGGGGCAGCCAATACCCAGCCGTCCCTCTCCGAAATGACCGCCAAAGCGATCGACCTGCTGAGCAAGAACAGTCAGGGTTACTTCCTGATGGTAGAAGGCGGCCGGATCGATCATGCCCTGCACGGCACCAACGCCAAGCGCTCGCTCACCGACGCGGTGGCACTGGATGAGGCGGTCAAGACGGCGCTGGGTAAAGTGGATCTCAACAATACCCTGATCGTGGTCACCGCCGACCATGACCACACCATGACCATTAACGGCTACTCCGCCAAGGGCAATCCGGTGCTGGATCTGGTGAAAAATGGCGATGGCTCGACCCAGAACGACGTGGATGGCAAGCCCTTCACCACCCTGGTGTTCGGTAACGGCCCCAACCGCCCCGATGTGCGTCCCGTCCTCACCAGCGATCAGGTGATGGCCAATGACTATCTGCAGGAGACCGGCGTCAAACTGACATCGGAAACCCACGGCGGCGGCGATGTGATGCTGTTTGCCGATGGCGCCGGCAGCAACCGCTTCAAAGGCACGCTGGATAACACCAAGGTGTTTGGCAAACTGCGGGAGGCGCTCGGCCTGTAAGCAGCAGGGGCCCGGGTGCATCTGAGCAATGGACTCAGCGGCCCGGGCCCCGGCTCTTTCGAGCGACAGATGATGATGCGACTTTTGCTTTCGTTATGGCTGCTTGGCAGCACCCTCGCCTTCCCCCTGCATGCTGACGACACGCCCCCGGATCTCGCCGCCCGGATCAGCTATCACGACCGGAACACCGGCAGCGATGGCATCGCCAGAGAGAGTGTCTGGCAAGAGAAGTGGCTGCGGGTGGGCAATCAGGTGTGGAGCCAGCGGCTCATTCCCCTCCCCCTTGCCCGTGCCTATCACGCCACTCACGATGCCACCCCCGGCCACAAGCACTTTACCCACCAGATGGCAGCCCGCTGGGTCAGTCGCAGTGATGAAGGTGAGTTGCAACTGCGTTATGCCGACAGCTGGCACAACCAGCTGGTTGAGGTGCCGGTGGAAGAGTATGGCCAGGTGGCCTTCAAACCCGACTGGCCACGGATCCGCCATCTCGTCAACCCGGCGCTGATCGAGGGGATGACCCCGCTGGATGAGGCCGCCCCCGAGCAGGCCCGCTGGTATGAGAATCGCGAAGGGCAGCAACGAACCCGCATTCTCTGGTCGAGTCAGTGGCAGCTCCCGCTGGTGGTCGAGTCGGCCAGTCTCGACGGCTATCGCAGCTACCGGATGGAGGTGACCTTGCGCAAGCTGCCTGCTCAGCTCCCCTGGCAGCAACTCGCTGATTACGAAGTGCGCGATCTGCGCGATTTCTTCGACTGAGATCCCAACCCCTCAGCGAGCCCAACGACAACGCAGGCAGGAATGTTACACTCTGCATATTCGACTCTGGCTCACGACCTTGATGCGCGCTCTCTGCCTGCCCTTTTTTGCACTGCTGTTGTTGCTGGTACACACCGGTGCCCAGGCTATTGTGCTGGTGGCGGCCGAGCTGCCCCCTTACGTCATTCGCTCCTCTCACGGCAAACCAAGCGGTGTCGCCATCGAGATCATGGAAGAGGCCGCGCGACGCCTTAAAGAACCGCTCACCATCGAGTTGATGCCGCTGGCCCGAGCCCTCACCCAAACCGCCCATCGCAAGGATGTACTGCTGATACCGCCAGTACGCAGCTCTCAACGGGAGCATCTCTACTACTGGGTTTCCCCCATCCTTGATGAAGAGTTCCTCATTGTCAGCAATCGCCACAAGCATCCCACCCCGCTCATGATAAACGCGCTTCCTTCACTCAAGGTGGGCACCTTGCGTCACTCCTTCGGCCAGTATCTGCTCAAGCAGAGGCTGAATCTCGCCAGCCAAACCGTCGCCACCGAAGACCTCAATGCCCTCAAACTGCAACGAGGACGCATCGATGCCTGGGTCGCAGCCTGGAACGTCATCCTCTACAACCAGCAGACGGGCGGATTTTCCATCGATGAGATAGTAAAAGGCGAATCCTTGATGCGTACCCAGTTATTTATCGCGGCCAGCAAGGATTTTCCCTTCACCGAAGGGCGTCGCTGGCAAGCCGTGATTGACGAGATGCGCCATGATGGCACACTGGCGCGGATCATCCGTCAGTACAACTATCAGGTTCCTGAGTAGTCACTCAATCACGGTTGCCAAGGCCGGCCAGAATGGTTATGGTAGCCCCATGAAAATACTAGCTATTTCCTCGCATTTGCTCACACCCTGCTGAGCCCCCGCCTCGCTCCTTCGGCCGCGAGTCGCTTGGGGGCATGGCATTTTCAATCGATTGAACCTGTTGAATCCATTTTTGTAACACTTTGCGTGATGGCCAACCTGCACCCGCCGGTATGGGCCTATCCGCTATTGATAAGGAATATCTTATGAAACAACCTCATCTGGTTATCTCCAGCCTTGATCTGGACCGTATCGAACAACTGCTCGGCAACCACCCGCAGCATCTCGCCCTGCAAGAGGAGCTGGACCGCGCCGAGATCCGCGAACCGGCCGACATGCCGCCGGACGTGGTCACCATGAACAGCAAGGTACGCTTCAAGATGCAGAGCAGCGGCAACGAGTTCTGCCTCACCCTGGTCTACCCGCGCGATGCCAAGGGCGACGAGAGCAACATCTCGGTACTGGCGCCGGTGGGCAGCGCCCTGCTCGGTCTGAAAGTGGGCGACAGCATCGCCTGGCCGGGCCCGGCCGGTCGCACCATCGAGGTCGAAATTCTGGAAGTGGTCTATCAGCCGGAGCGCGCCGGCGAGCTGCACCGCTGAGTCCCACGGGCTGGTCATCCCCTGTTGATCAGCCCGCTTGCTCGCCCTTGCCAGCTGATCCCGATCAAGCTTTGTTCACCTTGCTCCCCGGTTTTTAGCCCCTTTTCCTGCTGCTGCTTGAGCCTGACTCGAGGGGCAGGTATCTTGTTGGCCGCGTCATGGTCATGACGCACCGAATTTCAGGCTGACATCATGATAAAAATTGCCCTTATCGACGATCACCAGATCGTCCGATCCGGTTTTGCCCAACTGCTCAATCTGGAGCCCGACCTGCAGGTGGTCGCCGAATTCGGCTCCGCCAGCGATGCCCTTGCCGGCCTGCCCGGCAGCGGGGCGCGCGTCTGCGTCTGCGACATCTCGATGCCCGACCAATCGGGGCTGGATCTGCTCAAGCAGCTCCCCTCCGGTCTGGCCGTGGTGATGCTCTCGGTGCACGACAGCCCGGCCCTCATCGAGCAGGCACTGCAAACCGGCGCCAAGGGATTTCTCTCCAAACGCTGCAGTCCGGACGAGCTGATCGCCGCGGTGCGTACCGCCGCCCAGGGGGGGTGTTATCTGACGCCGGACATCGCCCAGAAACTGGCCAGCAGCAGCCGGGATCCCCTCACCAATCGGGAGCGGGAGATTGCCCAGTTGCTGGCACAGGGGCTGGAGGTGAAGGCCATTGCCGAGCAGCTTGGACTCTCCCCCAAGACGGTTCACGTCCATCGCGCCAACCTGATGGACAAGCTCAAGGTCAGCAACAACGTCGAGCTGGCCCACCGCATGCTGGATAGCTGGTGATCTCCCGTTTTGCCAGCTATGTCGCCATCGCGCTGGCGGCCTGCTTCATCTTTGCCGCCGGCTGGTTTTGCCTGTGGAGCATCAGCCTGCATCTGGCGGGCGGCCCGGCACTGGCGGTGCTGCTGTTCCCCTTCGGCCTGCGTCTCGGCCTGCTGTTGCAAAGTCCCGGTCGCTACTGGCTGCCGCTGCTGCTCTGTGAAGGGGGGCTGCTCTACTGGATCAATCTGGAGGTTGGGCTGCCCCACTGGCAGTGGTTGCTGACCGGCAGCCTGCTCACCCTGCTCCCCCTGCTGATTGCCCGCCGCCAGCCGGTGCGCAACGACTGGCAGCAACTGCTGTTGCTGCTCGCCACCGTCTCGGTGGCAGCCCTGCTGCAATCCCTGCTCTGGCATCTGGCGGGAGAAGATGGCCTCTCGGCCCTGCTGCTCACCCTCACCGGCGGGCTCACCCTCACCTCCACCTGCATGCTGATCTGGCACTACCTTACCCGCGCCACCTGGGTGCCGCTCGGTCCTGCACTGGTGGATCAGCCGGTAGACTGGCGCTTTCGCCATCTGGTCTGGTATCTGCTGTTATTCGTGCTGAGCCTCTGGCTTCAGCTGGGACTGCCCAACTCGCTGGTGCGATTTACCCCGTTTTGTCTGGCCATCCCTATCATCGCCATGGCGTGGCGCTACGGCTGGCAGGGGGCGCTGCTCGCAACCCTGATGAACACCATCGCCCTGCTGGCGAGCCAGGCCTGGCACGATCACCCCCTCGATCTGCTGCTCTCCCTGCTGGCCCAGAGTCTCACCGGCCTGCTGCTGGGCGCCGGGATCCAGCGCCAGCGCGAGCTCAATCAGGCGCTGACCCGCCAGCTTGCCCACAATCGCCAACTCACCGAGCGGCTGCTGGAGACCGAGGAGAGCATCCGCAAGGAGGTGGCGCGCGAGCTGCACGACGACATCGGCCAGACCATCACAGCCATTCGTACCCAGGCCGGTATTGTTCGCCGCCTCGCCCCCGACAATGCGGGTGTGGGCCAGAGCAGCGCCCTGATCGATACCCTCTCCCTTGGCATCTACGACGCGGTGCGCGGTCTGCTCGGTCGCCTGCGCCCGCGCCAGCTCGACGACATGACCCTGGAGCAAGCGGTACGGGCACTGCTCAGAGAGCTGGAGCTGGAGCGCCACGGCATCGTCACCCGGCTGGAGTGGCAGCTGGCGGACAGCGATCTCTCTGATGCCCAGCGGGTCACCCTGTTTCGGGTCTGTCAGGAGGGGCTCAACAACGTGGTCAAGCATGCCAACGCCCACTCGGTGACAATCCGGACGCGGCACGGTGAAGAACAGCTGCAGCTGGTGCTGGAGGATGATGGTCGCGGCTTGCCGCAAAGCCGCGCGGCGCAGGGCTATGGTCTGCTCGGTATTCGCGAGCGGGTGCAGGCGCTGGGAGGCACCTTGCAGCTCTCCTGCGTCCACGGCACCCAGTTGACGGTCAATCTCCCCTGCCGCAAGCGGGAGGAGAGCCATGAGTAACCTCGCCCTTCATCAGGGAGGAGCCCCATGCTGAGCTTTATGAGAAGCGCACCGGCGCAACCGCCGATCCGCGAGCAGGCCGAGATCGACGCCACCTATCGTCACTGGCGGCTGCATCTGCTGCTGACCATGTATCTGGGCTATGCGGTCTTCTACTTCACCCGCAAGAGTTTCAACTTCGCCATGCCGGACATGCTGGCGAGCGACATGCTGGACAAGTCAGACATCGGCATGCTCTGGACCCTGTTCTACATCACCTACGGCTGCTCCAAGTTCTTCTCCGGCATCATCAGCGACCGCGCCAACCCGCGCTACTTCATGGGGATCGGGCTGATGGCCACCGGCGTCATCAATATCCTGTTCGGCCTCTCGTCCGCTCTCTGGATGTTTGCTGCCCTCTGGGTGGCCAACGCCTTCTTTCAGGGCTGGGGTTGGCCACCCTGCTCCAAACTGCTCACCAGCTGGTATTCGCGCAGCGAGCGGGGCGTCTGGTGGTCGGCCTGGAACACAGCCCACAACGCCGGCGGGGCGCTCATCCCCCTTATCGTCAGCACCCTGGCCCTGCAGCATGGCTGGCGCTACGGCATGATAGTGCCCGGCCTTATCGCCATTGCAGCCGGTCTGCTGCTCTGCTGGCGGCTGCGGGATACCCCGGCGGCCATGGGACTGCCGTCGGTGGGCAAGTGGCGCAAGGATGCCATGGAGCTGGCCCAGCAGACTCAGGATGCGGGGCTCTCCCATCGCCAGATCCTGCGCAAATATGTGCTCGGCAACCCCTATATCTGGCTGCTGGCCTGCTGTTACGTGCTGGTCTATGTGGTGCGCACCGCCATCAACGACTGGGGCAACCTCTACATGACCGAGCAGCGCGGCTTCAATCTGATGAGCGCCAACTCGGCCATCTCCATGTTCGAGGTAGGGGGTTTTATCGGCGCCCTGGTGGCGGGCTGGGGATCGGACAAGCTGTTCAACGGCAACCGTGGCCCGATGAACCTCATCTTTGCGGTGGGGATCCTGCTGGCGGTGGGATCGCTCTGGCTAATGCCCTTCTTCAGCTACGTGATGCAGGCGGCCTGCTTCTTCACCATCGGCTTTTTCGTGTTCGGCCCCCAGATGCTGATCGGCATGGCGGCAGCGGAGTGCTCCCACAAAAACTCGGCGGGGGCCGCCACCGGCTTTGTCGGCCTGTTTGCCTACATGGGGGCGGCGCTGTCAGGCTATCCGCTGGCCAAGGTGATGGAGATCTGGCACTGGAACGGCTTCTTCGTGGTGATCTCGGTGGCAGCGGGCGTCTCGGCCCTGTTGCTGCTCCCCTTCCTCAAGGCGCAGGCACCGAGAACAGCTCAAGCTGCGTCAGAGTAATGGACGGCAGCTGACGAGCTATATCCGGCAAACAGAAACAATCAGGGCGCGGATCACCGCGCCCTGATTTTATTCCTGAACCTATTCCTGCATCAGGCAGCCTGACAGACCCGGTTCTTTCCTTCCCGCTTGGCCCGATAGAGAGCGTCATCCGCACGGCTGAACAGGCTGTCAAAGTGCCACTCCCCCTGCCAGTAAGCAATACCCATGCTGACGGTGATATGAATCCCCTCCACCTCGCTGGCCGCAAGCTGAACCAGCAGTGACTGGCAACGGGCGATGGCCTCGTCTGCGGCGACATGGCGAAACAGCAGCACAAACTCCTCACCCCCAAAGCGGCCCGCCAATACCCCCTCCAGCTCGCGCAGTGCCAACCCGACCCGCTCCAGCACCCGATCACCCACCTCATGACCATGCCGATCGTTGATCTGCTTGAAGTCATCCAGATCGAGCACCACCAACGCCCCCTGTTGTGCAGGGCGTCCCCGGGCCAGACGCTCCATAAAACCACGGCGATTGAACAAGCCGGTCAGCGGGTCATGACTGGCCTGATAGCGCAGCTCCAGCGCCCGGTGCTGGTTGCAGAGCAGCAGCACCCCGAAGGTAAGCATGGAGCTACCCACCAGCATGGAGACATAGGGCAACACGTTGAACAACTGACGCTGGAACGGGCTTTCGATCACCTCGCCCCACACGGTAAACATCCGCATCAATGTCATGGCAATCAGCACCAGATTGAGGCCAATCAGCACCCAGACCGCCACCTGATAATCGGGTCGGCCGTGACGCCAGAGCTGCCAGATGATGAGCGTACTGAGCATGAGGAAGGTGGCGCTGCTGATCATCACCCGCACAGCAATCCGGCCATCGATGGCGACCGACCAGGTCATGATGGCGGCAAACAGCAGGATGAATCCCCAGCAGGCAGGCCAGCCTGGCGATTGCCGGAAGAAACAGCGCTGGGCAACCAGCAGCAGCGACACATGAAAAATCAGGAAGACATTGCCAACCCAGGAGCCATAGGGGGTGGGGGTCAGCAGCAAGCTGGCAAATCCAGCCTGACCCAGCATGGCAAACAGACTGGACCACCACCAGACCCCGACACCGGGAATATCGTTGTGGGTAACACGAATGATGGTAAGAGTCAGGAAACCGAGACAATAGCCACACAAGGCCATGATCATCAAGGTAAAAATATCCAGCTTAAGCAGTAGTGAGGCGTCCATACCAAAGCCATGCAGAGAGGGTAACTGAGTATATGAGAAGCGTTTGCCAAGACCCAGTGGGACTTGATGGTTTTCATAATAAAGCCCGTTCGTTTGCTGACAAACAGCGCAATGAGCGTGATATCCCACCAATGCGTATTTGTATCAGCCCCATAAAAAGCCTCTTACGGAGCCCGATAGCACAATAAGAGCCGCAAGCGGCGCCCTGGCTTTGTAACAAAATGTCTTGGGGATAATTTGGGCTTGAACCCACTCAATTAGATAGATATGTTGTTTTCGTGTGATTTTATGAATGAAGCCATGAGCAATAAATGTCTCTAACCTGTTGAGTCTTCTGACACAATCTGTTTTTGGTACATTTTTCACTCAACCACTATTCATAGCATCTCATATGGGGCTTTTGTCCCGCTCAAGACATTCATCCTGTCTTGCCTGTTGCCGGATGCAGCAGTCTCTTGTGCCACGGAGTCGCACGGGATCAGGTTCAAGGCCGAACACACCACCGACAGAGACGTCACTTATGATCAAAAAACTGATTCTTTCTACCCTGCTGTTTTGCGGGATCGCCACGGCGGCCCCGACACCTGCCCCCACGTCCACCCTGGATGCCGTGCTCGAACGCGGCGTGCTGCGAGTCGGCTTCGACGCCGGCTATCAACCCTTCGAGATGACCAACAAGCAGGGCCAATACATCGGCTTTGATGTGGATCTCGCCAAGATGGTCGCCAAAGAGATGGGCGTGAAGGTCGAGTTCGTCAACACCGCCTGGGATGGCATCATTCCGGCACTCCTGACCAACAAGTTCGACGTCATCATGGGCGGCATGACCGTCACTCCCCAGCGCAACCTGCGGGTCAACTTTGCCGATCCTTACATCGTGGTCGGCCAGACCATCGTCCTGCGCAAAGAGAAGGCGGGCGAAATCAAATCCTTCACCGACCTCAACGACCCGAAATACAAGATCGCGGTCAAGCTCGGCACCACCGGCGAGCAGGCAGTCAAGCGCCTGATCCCCAAAGCCACCCTGCTGCAGTTTGAAACCCAGGATGACGCCAAGCTGGAAGTGATCAACGGCAAGGTCGATGCGTTCGTCTATGACCTGCCCTACAACGCTATTTTCGCCTCCCAGAATCAGGGCGCCGTGGTGCACCTCGACAAGCCGTTCACCTTCGAGCCGCTGGCTTGGGCCATCCGCAAAGGGGATCAGGACACCCTCAACTGGTTCAACAACTACCTGCGCCAGATCAAGGGCGATGGCAGCTACGACCGTCTCTACAAGAAGTGGTTCGAATCCAACGCCTGGCTGAATCAGCTCAAATAACCTCCGGGGGGCGGCACATGCCGCCCCTGCACCACGCAGCTCCCCACACAATAACGAGAAGAGGTTGTGACTGTGCACACACCCAAACCGACAAGACAGATGGAAAAACAACCCAATCAGCTGCTCTGGCATGGGGTTTTCCTGCTGATGCTGCTGGTTGCCGTATTCGGCATCTACAAGGCTGTCCAGTCAGTGGATTACACCTGGCGCTGGGAACGCATTCCCCAATACATCGCCTATCAGGCGGAGCAGAAGAATCTCGCCGAATTTGACGGCACCGTGATGGCGGGCACCAGCGAGGCCGAGAAGGGCAAGCTGTTCCTGCAAGACGATCTCGACCCCAATGTGCGGCAAGCCATTGCCAGTACCGGCGTACAAGTCGCCGAAGGGGATACCGTTTTTCGTGGCGATACCCTCGACACCCAACTGAGCTGGACTGCAGGCCCCATTGCCTGGGGCGTCTGGGTCACCGTCAAACTCTCGCTGGTGGCGGGCATCTTCGCCATCCTGCTCGGAACCCTGGCCGGGCTGGCGCGTCTCTCCCCCAATCCGGCCCTGCGCAATCTGGCGGTCACCTACGTTGAGCTCATCCGCGGCACGCCGCTGCTGGTGCAGATCTTCATCGTCTACTTCTTTATCGGCACCGTGCTGAACCTCGACCGCTTCACCGCCGGGGTCGCCGCGCTGGCGGTCTTTACCGGTGCCTATGTGGCGGAGATCGTCCGCGCCGGTATCAGCTCCATCCACAAGGGGCAGATGGAGGCGGGTCGCAGCCTGGGTATGACCTCGGCCCAGACCATGCGCTATGTCATCCTGCCGCAGGCGTTCAAGCGGGTACTGCCACCGCTGGCAGGCCAATTCATCAACCTGATCAAGGACTCCTCGCTGGTCTCGGTCATCTCCATCACCGATCTGACCAAGGCCGGTCGCGAGGTAGTCAGCTCCACCTTCAGTCCGTTCGAGGTATGGTTTACCGTCGCCTTGCTCTATCTGGTGCTGACCGGCACCCTCTCTTTCTTGGTACGCCGTCTCGAGGTGAAATATGCACGCAGCAACTGATCCCATCATCAAGGTGCCACAGGCATCGAGAAGTGCAGCCATCACCGCCCCCCTCTTCGCCTTCCCGGTTCGTTTTCTGGAGGTGAAATATGCACGCAGTAACTGATCCCATCATCAAGGTGCAACGGGCGTCGAGAAGTGCAGCCATCACCGGCACCCCCTTCGCCTTCCCGGTTCGTTTTCTGGAGGCGAAATATGCGCGCAGCAACTGATCCCATCATCAAAGCGACCGGTGTCGAGAAGTTTTACGGCAGCGAAGTGCATGCCCTGAAAAATGTCAGCACCCAGGTCGCCGAAGGGGAAGTGGTGGTGATCGTCGGCCCCAGTGGCTCGGGCAAGTCCACCTTCCTGCGCACCCTCAACCAGCTGGAGACCATCAACGACGGCAACATAGTAGTCGACGGCATCAGCCTGACCGAGCCGGGCGATGTCAACAAGCTGCGGGAAGAGGTGGGCATGGTGTTCCAGTCCTTCAACCTCTTTCCCCACCTGACGGTGCTGGATAATATCTGCCTCGCTCCGCAGAAGGTGCGTGGCCTGTCGCGCCGTGAGGCCGAAGACAGAGCCAAGGCGCTGCTGCTGAAAGTGGGGCTGTCGGTGAAAGCAGCCAGCTATCCCTCCCAACTCTCCGGTGGTCAGCAACAGCGGGTAGCCATTGCCCGGGCGCTCGCCATGCAGCCGCGCATCATGCTGTTTGACGAGCCCACCAGTGCGCTGGACCCCGAAATGGTGGGGGAAGTGCTGGATGTGATGAAGGGGCTGGCCCGCGAAGGGATGACCATGGTGGTGGTGACACACGAGATGGGCTTTGCCCGCGAGGTAGCGGATCGGGTGCTCTTTATGGAGAGTGGCGAACTGCTGGTGGATGAAAAACCGGCCGATTTCTTCGACAATCCTCCCTCCCCACGCCTGCGCCAGTTCCTGAGTCAGGTGCTGTAGCCAACATGCTCTGCTGGATAAATGAAGAGGGACCGCAAGGTCCCTCTTCTTGTGTGTCACGCTGAGCAGGCTTAACCCAGCTGAACCCGAGTGCCCATCTCATCGGCTCAGCGCGGGGACTTTCCCAAATAGCGCTCCACGATCACTTTCACCCCGTCACGTTTTTTGAGCTGATAGAGCTCCTTGTCAAACTGGTCGATAAAGGCCTGTTTGTAGGGGTACTCCCCCTTGCGGCTGTAGCCGAGAAACCCCTGCTCCTTGCTGAGCACCGGCCCCTGTTTGAGCAAGGACATATCGGCCACCGCCAGCTGATCGGCCTTTATCATGTTGAGCAACTCATAGAGCAGGGAGAGGCGATCATTGATGGTGCAATCGACCCGGCCGCGGACAATCTTGAGCAAGTTCTCCCGATTGCTTTTCACCTCCTCCACGTCGATCTGCTTCTCTTTTACCGCCTGCCAAAAGGCATCACCGCCGACGGCAAAACCGGCGTTCATGCCAAAGCGCAAACCATGATAGTCGAGCGGAAACCTGGCCTGCGGAGTATTGGCCGCCACACTGGCGCCGCACATCACCACCAGCTCTTCATCCAGCATCGGCTGGGAGTAGGGCCACATCCAGGGGCGACTGTCGGGCTGGTAGTAAGGCGGAAAGATGGCGAAGGCGCTGCCCTGCTCCACCATGCTCAGACCGCGCCGCCACGGCATCGGCTTGAGCACCACCTCATAGTCAGGCATGGCAGAGGTCACCTCGCGGATAATATCGGCATAGATCCCCCTGACCTCCTCCCCCTCCTGCCAGGAGTAGGGGGGATAGTTGGCATCGGCCAAAATTTCAACACGGGTTTTGGCCTGGGCCATCATGCACAACCCCAGCAACAAGCAACACCAGACGCGCATAAGCCAGCACCTCCTGAAAAAGCCTGCATCAAGCATAGCCATCCGCCGCACCTTCCTCTGCTGCCGCGCCATATTTCATGCCATCTCTTCGTTGGCAGAAAAATGTTAATGAAATATTAAAGCCATCCTTTATGCTGGAGAGCAATTGCTCTGAATGGATGGCCGCATATGGATGTGCAACTGCTTCTGCTCTACCTCTCCCCGGTTTTTCTGGCCTTTATCGGCTGGGAGATGCTCTACCTGCGCAAACATGGCGCGGCCTTTCCCACCGCCACCTACCAGTGGCGGGATCTGTTCGCCAACGCCGCCCTGGCCCTGATGCATCAGGGTGGCGATGCGCTGGCGGCCATCGCCATTGCTTATCTGTATGACACCCTCTGGGGCTGGCGACTGTTCGATATCGAGCTGAATCTCTGGAGTGTGCTACTGCTGTTCCTGTTGCAGGATCTCTGTTACTGGCTGTTCCACTTCACCAGCCACCATGTTCGCTGGCTGTGGGCCTCCCACGTGGTGCACCACAGCTCGGAGCGGCTCAACCTCTCCACCGCTTTTCGCCAGAGCCTGATGTACCCGATCTCCGGCATGTGGCTGTTCTGGATCCCGATGATTGTCATCGGCTTCCCGCCTGAGGCGGTGGTCGCCACCGTGCTGCTGAGTCTGGGCTTCCAGTTCTTCGTCCACACCCAGGTGGTGGGCAAACTCGGCTGGCTTGAGTGGGTCTTCAACACCCCCTCCCACCACAGGGTGCATCACGCCAGCAACGCCAAGTACATAGACCGCAACTTCGCCGGGATGCTGATCATCTGGGATAGACTGTTCGGCACCTTTGTGGAAGAAGACCCTGCCGAGCCGTGCCGCTTCGGCATCACCAAGCCGATCCACAGCTTCAATCCCCTCACCCTCACCTTCCACGAGTGGCGCGACATGCTGCGCGACGCCCGTGGCCTGCCTTGGCGACAAAAACTCGCGGTGCTGTTTGGCAAACCGGCCGGACCTGCCAGCCGCTAAGCCTTCTCCCCAGGTCACAACTCCCGGATAGCAAGCCCCTGATAACCAGTCCCTGATAACAAGAGAGCGCCACAGTGGCGCTCTCTTATGGTCAGTCACATCTTTGATGTCAGAGATGGGCGAACGACCAGACGGCGGGGATCAGGCTCAGCAAGGTCACTCCAGCCAACAGCCGTTCACGGCCGCTCAGACAAAGATCTGTGCCCAGCTGACGACGGCTGTAGAGAAACAGCAGCAGACCCGGCCCGTAGAGCAGCAAGGAGAGCAGCAGATACTCCACCCCGGCAGCATAGAGCAGCCAGAAGCCGTAACCGCTCGACACCAGTGCCACCGCCCGCATCAGACCGCGGCCCTGCCCGCCCTCACCCTTCTTGCTGAACGAGAGCTTGAGCAAGAACAGGCCGATCAGCAGGTAGGGCACCAGGATCATCGAGGTGGAGATAAGCAGCAGGCTGGTGTAGCCCTTGCCGAGCAACCACACCAGCAGCAGGCAAGTCTGCACCGTCAAGCTGGTGAGCCAGAGCGATGCGATGGGTGTGCCGTTGCGGTTCTGGCGCCGGAAGATGGCGGGAAACGCGCCGTGGCGGGCCGCGCTGAACGGCACCTCGGCCGAGAAGAGGGTCCAGCTCACGTAGGAGGCAAGCACCGAGACGATCAGGCCGACGCTGATGAGCAGCTTACCCCAGGAGCCGGTCATCTGGGCCATCAGCCCTGCCATGGAGGGGTTGGGCTGCGCAGCCAGCTCAGGCCGACTCAATATTCCCAGCGCCAGCACCGAGATAAGCACATAGAGCAGCAGCGCTAGTACCACGCCGAGCACAGTGGCCGTACCCACATCCCGCCGGTTTCTGGCGCGGGCCGACAACACCGCTGCCCCCTCGATACCGGTGAAGACCCAGAGAGTGATGAGCATGGTATTGCGCACCTGCTCGGAGACCGGCACCGCCAGGGTGCTGCCCTGCTGATCCGCCGCGAAGGTGACCGGATCGAACCAGTAGCAGGCGAACAGGATAAACAGCAGCAGCGGCAGGCTCTTGGCCAGGGTCGCCACCAGATTGAACAGTGCCGCCTGCTGCACGCCGCGGGCCACCAGCAGATGCACCGCCCAGAGGATGCAGGACTCGCCGACAAACGCCGCCAGAGTGTTGCCCTCACCAAACCAGACCTGCTCCGGCGTATCGACGAAGCTGCCCAGCGCCGCAAAGGCGATCACCAGATAGCCCACCACGCCGATGGTGGCGCAGAGCCAATAGCCCCAGGCGGAGAAGAAGCCCACCAGCTCGCCAAAACCGGCGCGGGCATAGCTGTAGATGCCGCCGTCGAGATCGGGTCTGAGTCGCGACAGATAGAGAAAACTCATGGCGAGCGCCAGGATGCCCACACCCGTCACGCCCCAGCCGATCAGCACGGCGCGGGCGCCAGCCACCTCGGCCATGTTCTGGGGCAGGCTAAAAATCCCCGCCCCCACCATGGAGCTGAACACCAGCGCGGTGAGAGACCAGAGCCCAATCTTGTTCTCTTTCATGGGGACTCCTTAGCGCAGCCGGCTGCTCAGCGCCTGAATATGCTCGGGGCCGATACCGCAGCAACCGCCGATCAAATTCGCCCCGGCCGCACGCCAGCGCTCGGCCCAGCCGAGATAATCCAGCGGCCCCAGATCGGCGCGGATCTCGTCCAGCCCGTCGTTGGCGGTGGCCTCCTTGGGTTGCGGCGGGAAGGCGTTGGCATAGGCACCGAGGCGAATGTCAGCGCGGCCCAGCGCCTGCAATCGGGCGCGAGCAACCTCGAGAGCCCCCTCGATCACCTCGGGCTGACAGCAATTGAACAGGATGGCATCGACTCCGGCCGCCACCAGTGCGGTAACCGCATCAGCCACCCGCTCGCCGGAACGCAGTCGCGGCTCGTTGCCCGGCGCCTCATCTTCCAGCGTGAAGGAGGCCCAGAACGGCTTGCCATCGTCAGGCAGCAGCGCTTTCAGGGCCAGTGGCTCGGCAATCAGGCTCATGGTCTCGGCCAACCAGATATCCACATAAGGGGATAGCGCGCGGATAAGCGGCGTCGCCAGCTCGCTCACCTTGTCCGCCTTGAACAGGTCGGCACGGTAGGAGCCAAACAGCGGCGGCAGAGAGCCCGCCACCTGCACGGCGCCCTTCTGCGCGTCAGCCACCTCACGGGCCAGTTGTCCGGCCAGCGCTGCCAGCCCCTCCCCGTCGGCAAAGAAACGCTCATCGCCGATATGAAACGGCACCAGCGCATAGCTATTGGTAGTAATGACCCGGGCTCCGCTCGCCACATAGGCCTGATGCACGTCGCGCACCGTCTCTGGCGCCTCCATCAGGGCCAGCGCCGACCACTCCGGCTGACGAAACGGTGCACCCCGCCGTGCCAGCTCGCGCCCCATACCCCCATCCAGCACCCACAATTCCCTGGTTTCCATCTGTCGTGTCTCTTAGTTATGTGCGTTGTTTATTTGCGTATTTATCTGTTTGTTTTGTTGATCTGCGGTTTCGCATCGAATCGCTGCAGATCGTCCCGCTTCATCCTGGGAAGCCCTTTTATTATGCAGCCATCCAAACATATAGATGTTTAGATGGCCAAAGTAAGATAAAACAAAGTGCCACGGGCGGCAATCAGTATCAGCAGAAATCAGCGTGCAAACGGCGAGGCAAACGCAGAAATGCAAGAGGCCACCCAAAGGTGGCCTCATCACTATCTTGATCCGCTGGCGACTTAACGCCCGGCCAGCACTCGCTTAATCTGTTTGACCCAGTCGGAGACCCGACCCTGCTGCGGCAAACCGCGCCAGATCTGCTCCCACTGGGCAGGGCTGAGCGGACGACCGAGGCGACGCTGTACGCCTGCATATAGGTAGTCATGGGCCGTGGTGGCCGCATGCTCGGAGGTGAGGAATTTGGAGACCGGATCGGTCAACCGCACATCCCGCATGCCGAGCAGCGGATAGTCGTTGTGCACCGCCGCCAGCATGGTCTCGCGCATAGCCGACTCGATGTAGCCACGGGCAAACAGGGCGGTCACCGACTCCAGCGACCCCTGATCCGGGCCATGGTACTGCTCATCAAAGACCGGGCTCGGCTCGGCCATGCCGCTTTGCACCACCGCATCGGGATCCGGCTGCGGCACGACCACCGCGGGCTTGGGGGCAACCGGCTTGGCTGCCACTGTGGCTTTGCGCGGCGCGCTCTGGCTACAGGCACCCAGTGCCAGGGCGAGCGCGACACAGGCCAGCGCACGGGAATGAGACTGCATCTTCATGACTTTTATGTCGCTCCTTTTACGATTCCTGAGCTGGCTTCTCGGCCACCACCGGCTCGACCCGGGTAACCAGCAGCTGATCGATCTTGTAACTGTCGATATCCACCACTTCGAACTTGTAACCGGCATATTTGACCGAGTCAGTGCGCTTGGGGATCTTGCGCAGCATATACATGATGAAACCGGCGATGGTCTCGTAGTTCTGATCGTCCGGAAACTCTTCTATATCGAAGGCGCGCATCACGTCTGAGATCGGGGTCACCCCGTCCACCAGCCAGGAGTTCTCGTCCCGCTGGACGATCTGCTCTTCCACCACGTGGGTCGCCCACTCGCCCATGACGGTGCTCATCAGGTCGTTCATGGTGACGATCCCCACCACCAGCGCGTACTCGTTCATCACCACGGCAAAGTCGCCACGATGATTTTTGAAGTACTCCATCGCCTCATAGAGGTTCAGGGTATCGGGAATGATGATGACGTTTTGTACCAGCGAGCCGCTGTTGAGATCGATGCTCTGGCCGCTGATGACGCGGATCAGCAGCTCCTTGGCATCGACAAAGCCCTTGATGCTGTCGAGGTTGTGGTCACAGACCAGAAACTTGTTGTGGGGGTGTTCGGCGATCTTCGCCTTGATGTCCTCTTCATCCTCTTGCAGGGTGAAGTAGATGAGGCTCTCGCGAGCCGTCATGGCGGAGGTGACGCAGAGTGACTGCAGTTCGAACACGTTCTCGATGAGTTGATGCTCCTCGCGCTGGATAACTCCAGCCTCGGCACCGGCATCCATTACCGCATAGATATCATCGGAGGTGATCTCGTCGTTGCGCTCTGTAGAAATGCGCATCAGGCGAAACAGGGTATTGGCCAGACCATTGAAAATCCATACCAGCGGCATCAGCAGGGTGACGAAGAAGAGCATGGGGCGCACCACCACCACGGCAATCTGCTCGGGCATGATCATGGCCAGACGCTTGGGCATCAGATCGGCGATCAGGATAAACATACCGGTGACGAACACGAAGGACGCACCAGAGCTGATCTCGCCAAGCCAGGGTCCCTGGTAGAACTGGGAGACAATCCCCTTGATGGCGGGGTTGAGGGCAGACTCACCCAGGATACCACCCAGAATGGCGACGGTATTGAGGCCAATCTGCACCACGGTGAAAAAGTTGCCCGGCTGGGCCTGCAGGGCCAGCACCTTTTCGGCCTGGCGATTACCTTCATCCGCCATCACCTGCAATTTGATTTTGCGAGACGCGGCGAGAGAGATCTCGGAGAGGGAGAAGAACACACTGCCGCCAACCAGCAGCATTAAAAAGAACAAACTATCGGCAAAACTCATGATTAACCTATTGCTACACCCGCCTTAGCACAAGACGGCAAACTGGGCCCGGGAGACCGGACCGTGAGCCCATCCGGGACTCACACAGGGGGAGTATTCTATCAGAAAACAGCCAGTTGGGGGCTTTATCTTACTCCGACCAGTTATGCAACAAAAAAGGCGCTTCACGCGCCTTTTTATTCACTTCCGGTTAGCCCTTGCCCAGCAAGGTGCCCAGATCGTCCGCCTTGGTGTGGCGTACATCCTTGCCTTTCACGTAGTAGACGATGTACTCGCAGATGTGCTGGCAGCGATCGCCGACCCGCTCGATGGCACGCGCCGCCCACAGGACGTTGAGCACCTGGGGGATGGTGCGGGGATCTTCCATCATATAGGTCATCAGCTCGCGGATGATGGACTCGTACTCGCGGTCTACCTTGTCATCTTCCTTGTAGACCGCCAGCGCCGCATCCAGATCCATGCGGGCGAAAGCGTCGAGCACATCGTGCAGCATCTTGATGGTACGACGGCCCATGTTCTCCAGCGACACCAGCGGCGGCTGCGGCTTGTTGGCGTTGTCGGTCAGCATGCGGGCGATCTTGTCGGCCACGTCGCCAATGCGCTCCAGATCGGTGATGGTCTTGATGATGGCCATCACCAGTCGCAGGTCGGAGGCTGTCGGCTGACGCTTGGCGATGATGCGGGTGCACTCCTCGTCGATCGCCACTTCCATCGCGTTGACCTTGTGGTCGTTGGCCACGATCTTGCGCGCCGCATCGAGATCCTGATCGTGGATCGCCGCAATGGCGTCGGTGAGCTGCTGCTCTACCAGACCGCCCATCACCAGCACCTGGTTGCGCACGCTCTCTAGCTCGGCATTGAATTGACCGGAGATGTGTTTATTGAGGTTCATATTGTCCATACAAATAATCCTTGATTGCTCCGATTATGCCTTAGCCGTTGAACCGACTGCCAATCTGTTTGCTGAGATTCATCCTCTCCTCTCCTTAGCCGTAACGACCGGTAATGTAATCTTCAGTCTTTTTCTTGGCCGGGGTGGTGAAAATGGTGTTGGTATCCGAGTACTCGATAAGCTCGCCCATATACATGAAGGCGGTCTGATCCGACACGCGCGCAGCCTGTTGCATGTTGTGGGTCACGATCACCACGGTGAACTGGCTCTTGAGCTCGTTGATCAGCTCCTCGATGGTGAGGGTGGAGATGGGGTCGAGCGCCGAGGTCGGTTCATCGAGCAGCAACACTTCCGGCTCGATGGCAATGGCACGGGCAATCACCAGACGCTGCTGCTGACCACCGGAGAGACCGAAGGCGTTGTCGTGCAGACGATCCTTCACCTCGTCCCACAGGGCCGCACCGCGCAGGGAGCGCTCGGCAGCTTCATCCAGAGTGCGACGATCGTTGATCCCCTGCAGGCGCAGACCATAGACCACGTTCTCGTAGATGGACTTGGGGAACGGGTTCGGGCGCTGGAACACCATGCCCACCTGACGGCGCAGGGCGGAAACATCAACGCTCTTGTCATAGATGTTGTGGCCGTGCAGTTGGATTTCCCCCTCGATGCGGCAGATCTCCACCAGATCGTTCATCCGGTTGATGCAGCGCAGCAGGGTCGATTTGCCACAGCCTGACGGGCCGATGAAGGCGGTTACCTGCCCTTTGGGGATCTTCATGTTGACGTTGAACAGCGCCTGCTTGCTGCCGTAGTACAGGTTGAGATCCTTCACCTCCAGCGCGGTCTGCTCCGGGGTCAGGTTGAGCAGGTCCAGCGCGGTGTGCTGGGTAGACGTGGTCGTTACGTTGATCATCTGTTACCTCAAAATCTATCTGGAGTGGCCGGACTGCTGCCGGCGCCCCCCACGTATTGGTGCAGAGAGATGGCGGCTCGCGCTCGGCCGCCCCTTTGTTATCTCACTCTTGTATCACTCATGCGGCGCCGGATTAATGCTCCAGCGACCGGAATTTCTCGCGCAAGTGGTTACGAATACCGATAGCGGTCAGGTTCAGACCCACGATCACCGTCACCAGCAGGAAGGAGGTGGCGTAGACCAGCGGGCGGGCCGCCTCGACGTTGGGGCTCTGGAAGCCGACGTCATAGATGTGGAAGCCCAGGTGCATGAACTTGCGCTCCACATGCAGATACGGGAAGTTGCCATCCATCGGCAGAGTCGGTGCCAGTTTCACCACCCCCACCAGCATCAGCGGCGCCACTTCACCGGCTGCACGGGCGATCGCCAGAATAAGGCCGGTCATGATGGCCGGGCTCGCCATCGGCAGCACGATGCGCCACAGGGTCTCGGCCTGGGTGGCGCCCAGTGCCAACGAGCCCTGACGGATGGTGCTCGGGATCCGCGCCAGCCCCTCTTCGGTGGAGACGATCACCACCGGCAGGGTCAGGATGGCCAGGGTCAGCGCCGACCAGATCACGCCAGGTGAACCAAAGGTCGGGCTCGGCAGCGCTTCCGGGTAGAACAGCTGATCCAGCGAGCCACCGAGCGTGTAGACGAAGAAGCCCAGACCAAACACGCCGTAGACGATGGAGGGCACGCCCGCCAGATTGATCACCGCGATGCGGATGATCTTGGTCAGGCTGTTCTTGCCTGCGTACTCGTGCAGGTAGACCGCCGCCACCACGCCGAGCGGGGTCACGATGATCGCCATCAGGAACACCATGAAGACGGTGCCGAAGATGGCCGGGAAGACGCCGCCCTCGGTGTTCGCCTCACGGGGATCGTCGGATACAAACTTGCCGATCTGGTGGAACCAGTGACCCACCTTGGCCAGCAGGCTCATGTCGTTGGGCCATACCACATCCAGTACCCTGGACATGGGCATGGTCACCAGCTCGCCACGCATATCCTTGACGGTGATGCTGTCCCGGTCAGCCTGACTGCGCAGTGAGAAGAGCTCTTTTTCCAGCACCTGATAACGATCGTTAAGGGCCTGACGTTCACGCTCCAGCTGAGCTTTCAGCTGATCGGTCAGCTTCTCTTCCAGCTCGGCCTTGCGCTCTTTCAGGCGCAGCCGCTCCAGCTGATAGTTGATGCTGCCGATGTCCCCTTTTTGCAGATCGTTGGCCTGTTCGGAGAGGGCATTGGCTCTCGCCAGCACCCGCTGCAGGGCAGGATGCAGATCCGAAGTCAGCTCGCGGCCATCCTCTTTTACCCCGACGATATAACCGTAGAAGTTACCGTTGGTGGCACGCTCAACCATGGCCAGCTCGGCTGGCTGGCTCTGGGACTTGATGTCCGTCTCCAATACCCAGCGAAAATCGAGGTCGACGAACTCACGGTTGCCGGTCTTGACCAGATAGCGGGTCAGCAGCTCGCGCTCTTCCCCCTCCAGCGGCAGACCTGCGGCGCGCAGTCGCTCCACCGGCACCAGCTCGCGATCGTTGATCTCGCCGATCAGCACGCTCTTGTTGCCGCTGGCGTCCTCCAGCTGCCACTCATAGATGGGGTGCGGCCAGAAGTAGACCAGACCACGCCATCCGATCAGCAGCAGCAGACCCAGTACCGCCACCAGACTCAGGCTGACGGCTCCGCCGGTCATCCAGATCCAGGGGGCCCCTGATTTAAACCACTTACCCATTGTCGATTCCTTGTCCATTACAGAGCCGCCCCTTACATCGAGCTGTATTTTTCACGCAACCGCTGACGGACAAACTCGGCCAGGGTGTTGAACATAAAGGTGAACACAAACAGGACGAAGGCCGCGAGGAACAATACCCGATAGTGGGAGCTGCCCACTTCCGACTCCGGCATCTCCACCGCAATGTTGGCGGCCAGAGTACGCAGCCCCTGGAACATGGAGAAGTCCATGATGGGGGTGTTGCCGGTAGCCATCAGTACGATCATGGTTTCGCCCACGGCACGGCCAAGGCCCATCATCACCGCCGAGAAGATGCCCGGGCTGGCAGTGAGGATCACCACTCGGCTCAGGGTCTGCCACGGGGTAGCCCCCAACGCCAGCGAGCCCTGGGTCAGGTGCTTGGGCACCGAGAAGACCGCATCTTCGGCGATGGAGAAGATGGTGGGGATGACCGCAAAGCCCATGGCGATACCGACCACCAGCGAATTGCGCTGGTCAAACTTGATACCCATTTCGTGGGTCAGCCAGATGCGCGAATCACCGTGCATAAAGGCATTCTCGATGAGCGGACTCAGGGCGAAGGCCCCCCAGCCAATCAGCAGCAGCACTGGAATAAGCAGGATGGCGTGCCATCCCTCCGGCAGCCAGGACTTGCCACGCTCCGGCAGGTAGTTCCAGACCAGTGCGGTCAACAGCATCCCCATCGGCAGCAGGATCAACAGCAGGATCACCCCGGGCAGCGCCCCCTCTATGATGGGCGCCAGCCACAGACCCGCCAGGAAGCCCAGGATAACGGTCGGCAACGCCGCCATGATCTCCACCGTCGGTTTGACGTATTTGCGCAGCCCCGCCGACATGAAGTAGGCGGTATAGATAGCACCGGCGACACCGAGCGGCACCGCAAACACCATGGCGTAGAAAGAGGCTTTCAGCGTACCGAATACCAGTGGCACCAGGCTCAGCTTGGCTTCAAAGTCGTTGCTGGCGGAGGTGGATTGCCACACATACTGGGGCTCCGGATACCCTTCATACCATACCTTTTGCCACAGGGCCGACCAGGTCACCTCGGGGTGATCGTTCTCCACCGAGAAAAGCTTGAAGGTCTCCCCTTGCTGCATCAGCAACAGGTTGTGACGGGGGGAGATGGCCAGAGCAGAGAGTTCACCCCCTTCCACCGTCTCGGTCAGCAGCTTGGTCTCGCCAGTGGCGTGGAAGAAGCTGATGATGCCGTCCTTGTCGGCACTGATGAAGGCTTTGCGATAGTGCTCGGGGGTCAGAAGATCCACCGCGCCATCGCCCTTGAAGTCACGGATCTGAGTGAACTGGCGTTTGCCATCTTTTGCCACTTCAAACCACTGGGAGATGATGCCGTTGTCGTTGCCCACCAGCAGGGAGGAGGCACCGGAGAGCAGCTCGACCCGGGTCACGTTGGCATCTGGCGCATTGATCTCCAGCACGTTGCGCACGGATATATTGCTCAGGTCATGAATGTCATAGACAGAGAGACGATTGCCTTCCCGCACAAAGAGGATCCGCAGATTGGGGGTCAAAAGCATCTGATCCACATGGCGCGGCAGGGACGGAATGGTGTAGTTCTCACTGCTCCACTCAATCTCGCCGGAGAGGAAGTTCTCCTCACCGCTCATCACCATCAGTACGCCACGACCATCTTCGGTCACGGCGGCGGTCGCCATCTTGTCCTTGGTGGCCTCAAACACCATGGCACTGAGCGCTTTGCCCTGCGGATCGACCACTACCGGCTCCTCGCCAAAGGGATATTGCAGACTGGGTTCGATCACCCGCACATCGTTGGGATAGGAGACCTTGAACGCAGGCTGGACGACCTGCGCCTTGCCATCGGCGAAACCGTAGGCGATCAGCTTCTGACCAGGGGACGGTGGCGCCACCGCAGTGACATCACCGGTGACCTCAGCATGACCAAGGGATTGCCCGACCTTGATCTTGTCATCTCCCTGCACCGCGAAGAAGTTGACCAGTCCTTTATCGCTGAAGCGATAGCCGATCTCGTTCTGCTCTTCCACGCCGAGCCAGGCGGTCTTCCCTGCTGCAGGCAGAGTAAATGAGGCAGTTGGCTCCATGGAGGCGCCATTGAAGATGGGTTTCACCACATAGAGCAGATAAAAGAAGATAAGCAGCAGCGCCACCAGTACCAGGGCTCCGCCTGTGGTGACGCCATATTTGGCCAATTTATCCTTGATCCGGCGTTTTCTACTGCCCGCCATGACCAGGTTTAACGATTCCGATGACATGCAAGACCTCAATGTAAGCTAGGCTTGGCGGCATTATATGGCGGTTGCATGACAGTTTTGTTACATCGAGAGCGCTTTAACCGAGGTTGCTAGTGGAAAAATGGGCGGGGGTCCTTTCGAGGGAAAGTGAACACAATATATTGTTTATAAAGAGATATTTGTGAGAATAATCAGCAAGGGCAGCCTGTGCTGCCCCCAAATGATTCAGGAAAGGGCATCGTTTGATTGTTGCAGCGCCAGTTTGGCCGCCTTTTTCTCGGCGCGGCGACGCTTGAAGAAGGCCGACAACTGGGCCGAGCAGGCATCGGCCAGCACACCGCCGGTCAGCTCGACACTGTGGTTGTGGCGCGGGTCCTGCAAGATCTCGAACACAGACCCCGCAGCACCGGTCTTGAGATCACGTGCGCCGTAAACCACCCGCTTGACCCGGCTATGGATCAGCGCACCGGCACACATGCAGCAGGGTTCCAGCGTCACATAAAGTGTGGTGTCGAGCAGGCGGTAGTTCGCCAGCTGCTGGCCCGCCGCCCGAATTGCCATCACCTCGGCATGGGCACAGGCATCGTGTTCGCTGATGGAGCGGTTCCACCCCTCTCCCACCACCTGACCATCCAGCACCAGTACGGCACCGACCGGGATCTCGCCAATCCCTTCGGCCCGAGCGGCCAATGCCATGGCATGGCGCATCCACTGTTCGTCCTGCTCGATCTGACTCTGTGCCTGACTCGGTATTTCTGGGACCTCTGATGGTTTCACGCCCATCCCCTCTTTATATTGTTCAATTGTGCCGTTTGCATTCCCGCGACCCACACCTGTCAGATAATTCCATAGATAGCAGGCATGATTAGCATCGCTGACAGGGCGGCGATTATGCCAAATCTGCACGTCAGACCCAAGCCGCATCCCGACTGAGCAATAAAGAAGCAATCGGCATCTCTATGATAAAAAAGGAGTTGCACCCGTTTGGCCATGCTATTAGACTTCCTCCCCGTCAGCCGAGTCTGACTCCGTCGGTGTGTAGCGCAGCCAGGTAGCGCATCTGCATGGGGTGTAGAGGGTCGGAGGTTCGAATCCTCTCACACCGACCATTTTCCCCGAGAATAGCCCAGTCAAACGACTGGGCTATTTTTTTGCCTCCGATTTATCTTCCTGACGATGCCTACCTATCAAGCACAAAAAACACTCAGAACCACTTGAATCTTTTTGCCGAACTCATTAAGATGCGCAACTTTCCGCCGGTAGACAACACAGGGAGGTGGAAACACGAGTGAAGGGATCACTGTCCGGCTTGCGTGCAACACAGGACCAGGCATGAACCAGAACACCGATTTCGCACCCGCCATTACGCTTTATTCCGTTCCTCACGACACCCCTTGCCACACCGAAAGCGAAAATGAACAGGTCATCCAGCTGGATGTGATCGATCTGGCCGAACCGGATGATGACTATTGAGCACGGTCAGATGGCTGTTCAATCACCGGCACATCGCCTGTTCAACGCTCTCCGTTTCAGGCCCTTGGCGAGAAATCTGCAAAAAACGACAAACTGCTAATTCTATCAAGGATGGCAGTATTATTGACTGATGTGTCTCCCCCTTCTCTCTCCGGCATTGCCCCCGACAACTGATACAAACCTACGTTATTGCGCTTCACTTTCCATCGCTGCAACCGCTGGTGCCAACAGAGCCTGCATCACCACACCAAGTTTAAAACGAACGTTCACCAATTAGGTCTAGCATTAGCAAAACATTCATTGCCACATTCAAACGCGCTTTATACGGCTGTTTTGGCAAAGCCTGGAGTTAGGTCGGGATTTGTTTTTGCATTTGTAATTTTATTACGTAATAAGTTACAAAATGAGGGTCAGGGTAACGGCCCAAATTAGCCGTTGTCCGAAGGGAAAAAGCAGGAGCATAACCATCTGTGTAGAGCTTTTACACCAACCCAATAAAACAATAAAAAACATCAACTTAACCATATCCAAAAAACAGGTGTTTAAAAAAAACTGTTGACGCACTCAACAATATTTCGCACCTTATCAATCGTGTTACCCCGTTGTTGCGGGAACGTTTCAGGAACAGGGATTCGACTTTAGTCGTAGTTAGTAAGTTCAAAATGTAATTCTCAAAGGAGTGAAACTTATGTCGGCACCGGCTCAGACCCACTGCAGCGCCCGCCTTCGCATCCAGGGCGAGATGCTGCCCGAATACGCGCAAATTCTGACGCCGGACGCGGTGGCTCTGGTCTCCGAACTGGTGGAACGTTTTGCTCCCCAAAGAGGGGAATTGCTGAAACAACGTGTGGCACGCCAGGCCCGTATCGATGGCGGCGAGCTGCCGGACTTCCTGCCGGAAACCGCCCACATCCGTGAAGGTGACTGGACCATTCGCGGCATTCCTGCCGACCTGCAAGACCGCCGTGTGGAGATCACCGGCCCGGTCGAGCGCAAGATGGTGATCAACGCCCTCAACGCCAACGTCAAGGTGTTCATGGCGGATTTCGAGGATTCACTAGCTCCCGCCTGGAATAAGGTGATCGAGGGCCAAATCAACCTGCGCGATGCGGTCAACGGCACCATCTCTTACACCAGTCCGGAAGGAAAGGCTTATACCCTGAACGCCGATCCGGCCGTCCTCATCTGCCGGGTTCGCGGTCTGCACCTGCCAGAAAAACATGTCACCTTCGATGGCGAGCCCATTCCCGGCGGCCTGTTCGATTTTGCTCTCTACTTCCTGCACAACTATCAGGCGTTGTTGGCCAAAGGCTCCGGCCCCTACTTCTACGTACCCAAGCTGCAGAGCCATCTGGAAGGGCGCTGGTGGAGCGAGGTGTTCGCCTGGACCGAGGACAAGTTCGGTCTGCCACGTGGCACCATCAAGGCCACCGTGCTGATTGAAACCCTGCCAGCCGTATTCGAGATGGATGAGCTGCTCTATCAGATGAAGGATCACATCGTTGCGCTGAACTGCGGCCGCTGGGACTACATCTTCAGCTATATCAAAACCTTGAAGAACCATCCGGATCGGGTACTGCCTGATCGTCAGGTGGTGACCATGGACAAGCCGTTCCTCTCCGCCTACTCGCGGCTGCTGATCAAGACCTGTCACAAGCGCGGTGCGCTGGCGATGGGCGGTATGGCAGCCTTTATTCCGGCCAAGGACGCGGCCGTCAACGAGCAGGTCTTCGCCAAGGTCAAGGCCGACAAGGAGCGCGAAGCCAACAACGGCCACGACGGTACCTGGGTCGCCCACCCTGGCCTCGCTGATATCGCCATGGCGGTGTTCAACGCCACCATTAAGGCTGGCGCCAAGAACCAGATCGGCGTACTGCGCGAGCAGGATGCCCCCATCACTGCCGCCGACCTGCTGGCCCCCTGTGAGGGCAAACGGACCGAGGCGGGGATGCGCACCAATATCCGGGTTGCCCTGCAATATCTGGAGGCCTGGATCAACGGCAACGGCTGCGTGCCCATCTACGGTCTGATGGAAGATGCCGCCACTGCCGAGATCTCCCGCACCTCCATCTGGCAGTGGATCCGCCACGGCAAGAGCCTCGCCAACGGCAAGGTGGTGACCAAGGCGCTGTTCCGCCAGATGCTGGCCGAGGAGCAGGAGGTGGTCAAAGCCGAGGTGGGTGCCGAGCGCTGGCAGGCGGGGCGCTTTGCCGAGGCGAGCGAGCTGATGGAAGAGATCACCTGCGCCGATACCCTGATCGATTTTCTGACGCTGCCCGGTTACGAGCGGCTCTGAACTCCGGGCCCCGGGCGGGGCTCGCCAATAACAAGTCAATGGAAACGTGAAATCAATGAAAGAGGGAACTGATATGGCACTGACCCGTGAGCAACAGATCCAGGCTATCGAGAAAGACTGGGCGGAAAACCCCCGCTGGAAAGGGATCAAGCGCGGCTACAGCGCCGAAGATGTGGTGAATCTGCGCGGCAGCTTGCAGCCGGTGCACACCCTGGCCCAGCGTGGTGCCGACAAGCTGTGGGGTCTGATCCACGGCGACGCCAAGAAAGGTTATGTCAACTGCCTCGGTGCCCTGACCGGTGGTCAGGCAGTACAGCAAGCCAAGGCGGGGATCGAGGCGATCTACCTCTCCGGCTGGCAGGTGGCGGCGGACAACAACTTGTCCTCCACCATGTATCCGGATCAGTCCCTCTACCCGGCCAACTCGGTACCGTCCGTGGTGGAGCGCATCAACAACTCCTTCGCCCGCGCCGACCAGATCCAGTGGGCCAACAAGGTTGGGCCGCAGGATGAGGGCTTTATCGACTACTTCCTGCCGATCGTGGCCGATGCGGAAGCCGGTTTCGGTGGCGTGCTTAACGCCTTCGAACTGATGAAGGGGATGATTGAAGCCGGCGCCGCTGGCGTGCACTTCGAAGATCAGCTGGCATCGGTGAAAAAATGCGGCCATATGGGCGGCAAGGTGCTGGTACCGACTCAGGAAGCGGTGCAGAAGCTGGTTGCAGCCCGTCTGGCAGCCGATGTGTGCGGCACCACCACCCTGGTGATCGCCCGTACCGACGCCAATGCCGCTGACCTGTTGACCACCGACGCCGACCCATACGATGCAGACTTCCTGACTGGCGAGCGCACTGCCGAAGGGTTCTACAAGGTGCGTGCCGGTATCGATCAGGCCATCGCTCGCGGTCTGGCTTACGCCCCCTACGCCGACATGGTGTGGTGTGAAACCGCCAAGCCGGATCTGGACGAAGCGCGTAAATTTGCCGAAGCAATCAAGGCCAAGTTCCCGGACCGCATCCTGGCCTACAACTGCTCCCCGAGCTTCAACTGGAAGAAGAATCTGGACGATGCCACCATCGCCCGCTTCCAGCAGGAGCTCTCCGACATGGGCTACAAGTACCAGTTCATCACCCTCGCGGGTATCCACAACATGTGGTTCCACATGTACGAGCTGGCCTACCAGTACGCCCGTGGCGAAGGGATGAAGCACTACGTCGAGATGGTGCAGGAGCCGGAATTTGCCGCCGCCAGCCGTGGCTACACCTTCGTGGCACACCAGCAGGAGGTTGGTACCGGTTACTTCGACAAGGTGACCACCGTCATTCAGGGTGGCCAATCCTCGGTGACCGCACTGACCGGCTCCACCGAAGAAGATCAGTTCCACTAATAAGAGAGCTGCCTTGAAATAGCAAAACCCCGGCCTGATGCCGGGGTTTCTTTTTATCTGCCATTCAAACGAAAGTCAGGCCACAACCGCACACCGCAGAGAGGATCAGAGCTCGAGGATCTCTTTGACAAAGGGAATGGTCAGCTTGCGCTTGGCGCGAAATGAGGCGTTGTCGAGCTGATTGAGGGTGGTGAGCAGGGTGCGCATATCGCGGGAGAGTCGGTTGAGCAGGAAGCGGCCCACATCGATGGGCAATTTGAAGCCCCGCAGCTCGGCACGCAGCTGCAGGGCACTGAGCTTGCCTTCATCATCCAGCTCTTCGAGATGGAAACTCACCCCCCAATCCAAGCGCGAGGCGAGATCCGGCAGTTGCAGCCCCAGTTTGCGCGGTGCGCTGCAACCTGTGACAACCAACGTCCCCTCGCCCTTCTCCTGCCAGCGATTGTAGAAGTCGAACAGCGCCCGCTCCCACACGGCATTGCCGGCGATCGCCTCGAGACTGTCGAGACAGACCAGCGGCAGGCTTTCGAGGGCATCGAGCATGCTGGGATCGAGCTGTTCAAATTGATCGAGGGAGAGATAGGCCGCCGCCGCATCGCGGGCGTTGACCTCGGCACAGGTGGCGTGGAGCAGATGAGAGCGTCCGGATCCCTTGGCTCCCCAGAAATAGAGGAAAGGTGATCCCTGACCGATGGCCGCGTTTTTGAGGGCGGTGATCAGATGAGCATTGTTGCCGGGATAAAAACTGACGAAGGTTTCATCATCCGGTAGTTGTACGGCTAAAGACAGTTGGGCCGGTTGCTTCACTCGTTGGGCTTTGACTGTGACATTTGTGGCTAAGTGTACCATCGCAATGGCAGATAGAGAACCGCCCGGACAAGCCGGGCGGTAGACAAAAGCCTTATAACATCAGGGCTGCGACCATTGGTAACGCAAACCGCTGCCATTATCGTCAACCTTGCGCAAACGACTCTCAAGCTGCAGCGCCCGTACCAGCTCGGCCTGCTCCCCTTGCAGGGTGAAGTTGAAGGTGACCTGGTCCCCCTCCAGCTTGCCGATCGCCACCTTGCTGACGTTGGCCATCCCCTGCAGCATCTTCTGCACGGCGATCATGCTGTCCACTTCGGAGAGGCCATCTACCACCAGGGTCTGGCTGGTTGCCGGACCAGAAATGCGGGCACCGTAGTTTTTCACCAGCCAGGCCGCCAGGGTATCGGCAAACCCTTGCGCCACTTCGGCCTGAGTGCCGGTGCTATTGCCACGGGTCAGCTCGGTCACTTCACCGGCCGCTTTGGGGCCGTAGAGTCCCCAATCGATGCTCCACTTGTCACCTTCCGGTGTCAGCTTGCCCAACACCACCATCTCGGCGCCATAGCGCTGGCTTGCCTGCAAAATCGGGTCGGCAAAGCGGCCCCAGACATCGGTGGCACTGACCGCCATGTTGTCATCGAGATCCATCAGCGGAATGCTGATGGGTAGCCCCAGCGTCTGGGCCTGCTCGCGCAAGGCTTGCGCCCAACCATCGCTGGATTGATCCGCCAGCAGACGGCGCTCCCCCTGATCCACCACCAGCCAGATGGCCATTTGGGGACGAGCCGGGCCAAGCAGGGCAAACTGGCTCTCGGAGACCAGGCTGTTGACCTTGTCACTCTTGAACTCGGCTTTCAGATACTTGACGGAGTCCTGATCCTGATAGCCATAGCTTTTGACATAGTCGCCCGGGGCCGCCAGCGCCTTGACCACCACCGGCTGGGTGAGGATGTCGCGCTTGCCGGTGACCTTGATCAGCACCTGACCCAGTGCCTGCCCTTGAGCGGCCACCATGTCGCCACTGGTCGGGGCCTTGCCCTGATAGAGGTCGGTCACCTGAGCGGCCGAGGCCATGAATGACAAGCCGCAGCAGAGGGCGGTCACAACACGTTTGAACATGAACAGAGTCTCGAAATGGGAGAGTGTGCTTATGGTAGCGGCAAGGCGCATCCTGCGGCAAGGCTGGCACAAGCGGCCACAAACAGCAGAGCCGGCGATGCGCCGGCTCCGATCACCCCTTCCACATGGGAAGAAGGTCAAGGCATAAACTTATTTGGTACCGAAGATCTTGTCGCCTGCATCGCCCAGACCCGGCACGATGTAGCCTTTCTCGTTCAGCCCCTGGTCGACAGAAGCGCAGTAGAGCTCTACGTCGGGGTGAGCGGCTTCCAGCGCCTTGATCCCTTCCGGCGCGGCAACCAGTACCAGCACCTTGATGGATTGGCAGCCTTTCTTCTTCAGCAGATCGATGGTAGCGATCATGGAACCACCGGTGGCCAGCATCGGATCGATGACCAGCGCCAGACGCTCTTCGATGTTGCTGACGATCTTCTCGAAATAGGGAACCGGTTGCAGGGTCTCTTCATCGCGGTAGATACCGACCACGCTGACGCGGGCGCTCGGCATGTGCTCCAGCACGCCATCCATCATGCCAAGGCCGGCACGCAGGATAGGTACGACGGTTACCTTCTTGCCTTTGATCTGGTCAACTTCTACTGGCCCATTCCAGCCATCGATGATAACCTTCTCGGTTTCGAAGTCAGAGGTCGCTTCATAGGTCAACAAACTGCCCACTTCTTTGGCCAGTTCACGGAAACGCTTGGTGCTGATATCGCCTTCACGCATCAGACCGATCTTGTGTTTGACCAGGGGGTGTTTGACTTCAACGACTTTCATTATTATCTCCTCTAACCTGCCGCAAAAAAATCGCGGAATCATACAACAAAAGCCACCGCTTGTAGAGCATTTCCGCGCAAAAACGCGCAAACGATTTCCTTTCTGGTTTTTCACCGCCACTGTTAGAATACGCCCCGAATTTTACCCTCCACTTCTTTACATGACGGGGAATACTCGTGACTGACAAAACCTCACTGAGCTACAAGGATGCTGGCGTAGATATCGATGCCGGCAATGCACTGGTTGAACGTATCAAGGGCGTGTCAAAGCGCACTCGTCGTCCTGAAGTCCTTGGTGGTCTTGGCGGCTTTGGGGCCTTGTGTCAAATCCCTGCGGGCTACAAGGAGCCGGTACTGGTCTCCGGTACCGATGGTGTGGGCACCAAGCTGCGGCTGGCCATCGACCTGAAGAAGCACGACACCGTGGGCATCGATCTGGTGGCCATGTGCGTCAATGACCTGATCGTACAGGGCGCCGAGCCGCTGTTCTTCCTCGACTACTATGCAACCGGCAAGCTGGACGTGGACACCGCAGCCGCGGTGGTCACCGGGATCGGTGCCGGTTGCGAGCAGTCAGGCTGTGCCCTGGTGGGCGGCGAGACCGCCGAGATGCCGGGTATGTATGAAGGGGAAGACTACGACATCGCCGGTTTCTGCGTCGGTGTGGTGGAGAAGAGCGAAATCATCGACGGTAGCAAGGTCGGTGAAGGGGATACCCTGATCGCCCTGGCCGCCAGCGGCCCTCACTCCAACGGCTTCTCCCTGATCCGTAAAATTCTGGAAGTCTCCAAAGCCGACGTGCATCAGCCGCTGGGTGACCGCACCCTCGCAGATGCCTTGCTGGAGCCGACCCGCATCTATGTGAAACCTGTGCTCAAGCTCATCAAGGAGTGCGAGATCCACGCCCTCTCCCACATCACAGGTGGCGGCTTCTGGGAGAATATCCCCCGCGTATTGCCTGCCAATACTCAAGCGGTGATCGACGAGCAGAGCTGGCAGTGGCCGGCTGTGTTCAGCTGGCTGCAGCAGGCTGGCAACGTCACCCGTCACGAGATGTATCGCACCTTCAACTGCGGTGTCGGCATGATCATCGCCCTGCCCGCCAATCAGCTGGAGAAGGCGCTGACCCTGCTCAAAGCGGAAGGCGAGAACGCATGGCACATCGGTCATATCGCCAAGGCAGCAGACGGTGAGGAGCAGGTCGTCATCAAATGATGCGGATCCTCGTCCTAATCTCCGGCAGCGGTAGCAATCTGCAGGCGATCCTCGACCACTGCGCAAGCGGTAAGATTGTCGGTGAAGTGGTCGGCGTCATCAGCAACAAGGCCGATGCCTATGGTCTGGTTCGCGCCAAAGAAGCGGGGGTGGCGACCTCCATTCTGGCCCAGCAGCAGTTTGCCAGCCGGGAGGAGTACGACGCCGCCCTGCTGGCGCTGATGGCAGACTATCAGCCGGACTTGGTGGTGCTGGCCGGGTTTATGCGGATATTGAGCGGCGATCTGGTGCGCCATTTCGCCGGGCGGATGATCAATATTCACCCCTCCCTGCTGCCCAAGTATCAGGGCCTGCACACCCACCAGCGCGCCATAGATGCCGGTGACAGTGAACACGGCGCCAGCGTCCACTTCGTGACCGAAGAGCTGGACGGGGGCCCGGTGATCCTGCAGGCCCGCGTGCCCATCTTTGAAGGGGACACGGCGGAGGAGGTAGCGGCACGGGTACAGGCGCAGGAGCACAGCATCTACCCGCTGGTGGTACGCTGGTTCTGCGAAGGCAGGCTGCAAATGGTAGACGGCGCCGTGCAACTGGATGGCGCCCTGCTGGGCCCCGCGGGTTACGCCTGCGAGTAACCGCTAACAACTGCATGTCAGATACAACAAGGGAGGCTTAAGCCTCCCTTGTCATTTCTACCTACCGCACGATAGCAGCGGTTAGGTCGGATTACTCGGCCAAGCGACCCTACACCGGATTGTCGATATCGATAAAGGTGACATCCAGCCCGTGCACGGTCGCCAGCCACTCCCCCAGCGCCTTGACGCCGTAACGCTCGGTGGCGTGATGGCCAGCAGCGTAGAAGTGCATCCCCATCTCGCGAGCGGTGTGAATGGTCTGCTCGGAGGCTTCACCGGAGATAAAGGCATCGATGCCCTGCTCCGCCGCCAGATTGATGTAGCTCTGACCGCCACCGGTGCACCAGGCCACGGAACGGATAAGCTCGGGGCCGCTGTCGCCACAATAGAGTGGTTCGCGGCCAAGGCGTTCGGCAATCAGTTTGGCAAAGTCGGCGCCGCTCATCGGCTCTTCCAGCTTGCCCACCATGGCGACGCTCTTGCTGTTCCACGGCTCCAGACCGCGACGCACCTTGATGTCGAGCAGCTTGGCGAGCTGGGCGTTGTTACCCACCTCGGGATGGACATCCAGCGGCAAATGGTAGGCAAACAGGTTGATATCGTGGGTCAGCAGGGTCTTGAGCCGACGCTGCTTCATACCGGTGATCTGGGCCGGTTCACCGCTCCAGAAGTAGCCGTGATGGACCAGAATGGCATCGGCATCGGCAGCCACCGCCGCGTCGATGAGCGCCTGACTGGCGGTGACACCGGTCACCACCTTGCGAATGCGCTCGCGCCCCTCCACTTGCAAGCCGTTGGGGCAGTAATCCTTGATGGCGTGCGGTTCGAGCAGATGGTTCAGTACGGTTTCGAGTTTTCGATGAGAGATCATAGGGGTCCCTTATTAAGGCTCGGTCCCCTGTTTTACCAATAAAAACAGGGCCCAGGCTCAAAGCGCCAAGGGCCCCATGATAATCGAGCCGGGCCGTCAAGACCATGACAGCCCCCACACCATGACGGTTCTCTTGCCGCTGACTCAGGCTGGCAGGTCGATCCCCGCCTCACGCATCTGGGCCAGCTTGTAGCGCAGAGTGCGCGGGCTGATCCCGAGCCGGTCGGCCACATCCTTGCGACTGCCATTGCACTCTTGCAGGGTGTCGAGAATGATCTGGTGCTCCTGCTGCTTGAGCTCGCTGCCGAGGCGATCGCCGCCATAGCTGCGCTCCACGCTGACAAACTCCATCTCCTGCTCGTCCAGCTCTTCCAGAATGAGGTGGTCACAATCAATGACCCCGTCGGGGCTAAGGATCAGGGCACGCTGTACCACGTTATCCAGCTCCCGCACATTGCCGGGCCAGGGATGAGAGAGCAGCCGCTCGCGCGCCTGCGGCTCCAGCTGCGGGGTGGGCAGCCCTTGCTGGCTGGCATGCAGGGCCAGCAGGTGCTCCGCCAGCGGCAGAATGTCGCCGGGCCGCTCACTCAGGGCAGACCATCGCAGCGGGAAGACGTTGAGGCGATAGTAGAGATCTTCGCGGAACAGGCCATCCTGCACCGCTTTTTTCAAATCCCGGTTGCTGGTGGCGATAACTCGCACATCCAGCGGGATCATCTTGCGACTGCCGAGCCGCTCCACCTCTTTCTCCTGCAACACCCGCAGCAATTTGGCTTGCAGCCCCTGATCCATCTCGGTGATCTCGTCAAGCAGCAGGGTGCCCCCCTGCGCCTGCTCGAACTTGCCCGGGCACCCCTGTACCGCACCAGTGAAGGCTCCCTTCTCGTAGCCAAACAGGGTTGCCTCCAGCATGTTTTCCGGAATGGCGGCGCAGTTGATGGCGACGAAAGGCTGCTCGGCGCGGCTGGAGTTGTCGTGAATGTAACGGGCCAGCACCTCTTTACCCGTCCCGCTCGGGCCGGTCACCATCACGGTCGCTTCGCTTCTGGCCACCCGGGTCGCCAGCTGGAACAGCTCGGCAGTTTTGGGATCCCCGTAGACCACGGCACGTTTTTCCACCTTCTGAGCAGGCACATAGCGGCTGACCTGATTGAGCAGCACCTCCGGCGAAAAGGGCTTGGCCAGATAGTCGATGGCCCCTTCGCGCATGGCGCGCACCGCGCCGTCGATATTGGCGTAGGCGGTCATCAGCAACACAGGTATCTGCGGATATTGCTGGCGGATGGTAGCCAGCAGGGTGAGGCCGTCCATTCCCCCCATCTGGATATCGGAGATCACCATGTCAAACGGCTGACGGGAGAGGGCCAGCAGAGCACGCTCGCCGCTGTCCGCTTCGCGGCACTCATAACCGCCGAGCAAAAGGGTATCCACCAGCGCTTCGCGCAGGCCATTGTCATCTTCTACAACCAGGATCCGGGCCTGAGTCATGCTACACCTCCCACGACAGCCAACCTGGCCGCATTGATATGGCTCCCTCTCGGCAGGCACAGCTCCTTAACAAGGCTCATGCTGCACCTCCAAGTTGCACCTGCTGCTGATGCAGGGGGAACGACAGAGTAAAACAGGTGCCTTCACCGGGAACCGAGGCCACACCGACCTCCCCCTGATGGGCACGCACGACGGATTGCACCACCGCCAGCCCGAGGCCAGTGCCTTGGGAGCGGGTGGTAAAGAAGGGTTCGAATACCTGACCAAGCAGGTGAGAAGGGATCCCCTTGCCATTGTCGATGACACGCATCTCCACCCGGACACCACTGCGCACCGCGCTGACCAAGAGTGACGTGGCCCCCGCCTGCTGGGCATTGGCGATCAGGTTGTTGATGGCGCCCGCCAGTGCGCTGCTGTTGGCCAGCAGGCAGAGATCGGGCTCCGGCGCCTCTATGTGCAGTTCGCAGCCCTGTTGCTGACAGAAAGCCTCGGCACCAGCCTGCACTTCAGCCAGCAAGCCCTGTACCGAGATGGGGGTGACCACCTGATTGTCGCCATTGCGGGCAAACAGCAGGATGTCGTTGATCTGCTTCTCCAGATCCTGGAGGCGGGCCATCAGCTTTTGCTGAAACTGGCTGCGGGACTCCGGCTTGAGGGTACGGTTGGCCAGGTTGGCGGCATAGAGCATGGCGGCGGAGAGCGGAGTGCGGATCTGGTGGGCGAGCGAAGCCGCCATATTGCCCAGCGCCGACAGCCGCTTCATGTGGTTGATGCGATCCTGAAGCTTGCGGGTTTCAGTGAGGTCATTGATAAAGACCAGCTGGCCGCTCTGATCCGGCAGCGGCTGGGTAGAAAGCTGGACCCGTCGTCCATCGCGCAGGGAGATCTCGTGGCCATCATCCTCACGTGGTTCAAAACAGCGGGCAATGATGCGGCGCCAGAGCTCTCCTTCCAACGGCTCCCCCAGCAGGGAGATGGCTGCCGGATTCGCGCGGGTGACCACCCCAGCCCCGTCAAGCAGCAACACCCCGGTGGGGAGCGCCTTGAAGATGGCATAGAGCTGGCTCACTTCGTGGGACTGGAGTGGCATGTCCTGCTGCTGGATCGTCATAAACCTGACCTCAAACTGGCTATTGGGTCAGGTCATTCAATTTCCATGCCACTAAAATATGTTAATTAAAACAATAGATTGCATGTTAACGTCAAGGCTTTGACCCTTAAACGTCCTTGCTCATCCCGTACTTTTTCATCTTCTCTACCAGGGTGGTACGGCGCATGCCGAGCAGATCGGCGGCGCGGGCCACCACCCCGTCCTGCGACTCCAGCGCCTGGCGGATCAGCTCGACTTCAAGGTCGGCCAGCATCTCCTTGAGATTGACCCCCTCCTCCGGCAGTTGCATGGTGCGGGCAGAGGCGAGGGGGTGATCCAGCTCCGGCGGCTCCTGGAACACCGCCGCCAGCGCATCCCGCTCATCCATCTCGGTCAGCCGCTCATCCCGCGGCTCGCTCGGCAACAGACGATAACGACTCGGCAGATCCGCCACATCGACGATCTGTTGCGGGTAGAGGATAAGCAGCCGCTCCAGCAGGTTGGAAAGCTCGCGCACATTGCCCGGCCAGGGGTACTGCATCAGCGACTCCAGCGCCCGCTGGGTCAGACGGATCACACTGTGGTGCTGCTCCGCGTGACGGTTGAGCAACTCCTGCAGCAGCAGCGGAATGTCATCGATGCGATCCCGCAGTGGCGGGGTCTCAATGGGGAAGACGTTGAGGCGGTAGTAGAGATCTTCACGAAAACCCTGACTGCGGATCAATGCCTCCAGATCCCGATGGGTCGCCGCAATGATGCGCACATCGGCCTGAATGGGTTTGCCGCCACCGACCCTGTCGAACAGCCGCTCCTGCAATACCCGCAGCAGTTTGACCTGCATCGGCATCGGCATGTCGCCAATCTCGTCGAGGAACAGAGTGCCCCCCTGCGCCAGCTCGAAACGACCGCGACGAGCTGCGATGGCGCCGGTAAAGGCTCCCTTCTCGTGACCGAACAGTTCGCTCTCAAGCAACTCGGCAGGAATGGCACCACAGTTGATAGGCACAAAGGGGCCACTACTGCGGGCCGAGAGTTCGTGAATGGCACGGGCCACCACTTCTTTGCCGGTTCCCGATTCACCAAGGATCAGCACGTTGGCATCGGTCTCGGCCACCTGGCTGATGAGGCGGCGAACCTCCTGGATCCCCTTCCCTTTGCCCACCAGCAAACGCAGCAACGTCTGCCCCTTGTCGTGGGTCTGTTGACGGGGATGGAGAGAGACAAAAGCCTGACAGAAGTGCAGGTGACGAGTCAGCGACTCATAGGTAAAGGGAGCCTGGGCAACACCGATAAAGTTGCTGTTGGGCAGTTCCGCCTCAACCAGCGAGATAAAGGGGGTACGAGGGAAAGCGGCAAGTAACTCGGGCAAGGTGCGACCTGCCAGTTCACCCACCAGCACCCCTTGCAGTGGGCCAGAAGATTCGATGGCGACATCCAGGTCCCCTTCTGCGACATCCTGCCACAGGATCCCCATAAACGTGAGCACGGTTCCCAACTGCTGGCGCCGCTGCGCATCGGCATCAACAATCAACACGCCCATCTCCACCATATCCATCCCTCGCGATATCCTGAACTAACTTATTGTTTTATTTAGTAATAAAACAGCTACTGACTGTCTTTTTGCAGGCACACAAAGTGCCAAAAAACCGACACATTGTCAAAAATTGTCGTATTCAGGCTAAGTGTATCGATAGAAACGGGAGATTAGATAAATTTTGCCGAGGAATTTTCTGCATTGGCGCCGCTAGCAAACGCCGCCAATGGCGGAAAGAAAACTGCCCTCGTCAGAGGGCAGCATGCAATACGGTCAGATGAACTCAGTGGCTGTGGTGGTGATGCGGCGCCGCATAACGACACGCGGGAAAACGACTACAGGCCAGGAAGAGTCGACCGGCGTGGGGGCCTTTTTTCGCCTCCCGCTCCACCAGAGGTGCATCACAACGAGGGCAGTGGTGTACCTCGTGCTCTTCATCATCTTCCACATCGGCGAACAGGCTATCGACCAACTCCCCCTCACTCTGTGGCGCCTCCACCATCCCCTTGACCTGGATGGCGGGCTCGTGGAGCGACGCAGGCGAGATGGCCTCGGCATGGGCATTGCGGCCACGCATCCCGGCACCGACATCCACGCCGTCCAGCAACAGAGGATTGAACGTCGGCTCGCGCCGCGCCCCGTGCGGCAGATCATCGATCAATGGTTCGCTGGTTTTGACCAGCAGTGGCAGGATCTGTTCGCGCAGCTCTTCCACCAGATAGCTGGCACTTGCCGGGATCTGCAGCAACGGCAGTCCGGCGCTGTCGCAGGCGGTTTTCAGAAAGAGATCCCGCGCCTTGCGCTTCTGGTGACGGTGGGAGCTGTCATCGAGTTCGATGGCACAGATAAAGGAGAGATCAGCGGGGTGGCAAAGCAGATAGTCGAAATGCTTGGCGCTGATCTTGTTGAAGTACTGCTGCCATTTGCTTTTGCCGATCCCGGCCTGCGGCGTCAGCACATCAGCCACCCGCACCTTGGCAAAGACCCGGGCCTTGTCACCCACCGCCAGATCCAGCACCCCGAGAAAGGAGCGCTCGGCGGGACTGAACAGGGTCTCCTGCATATCATAGGGCAGGCGCTTTTGCTGTCTGCCTCTGCTCCAGAAGATCGCCAGCACAAGCAGCGCCAGCAACAACAATCCCGATAGGACAAGGGTATTCATGAGAGCACGATCCATTTCACGACACGAAAGGGGAATTACTTTACCACAGCCGCCACGGAGCAAGGCAGCAGACCCGTGTATAGAAAGTGAAAAGTCCCGTCTTTTTATCTATTTGTCAGCAGGCGGGGGTTCATATGACCAGCCCCAGCAGGCACAATAGGGATAGAGCGAGAAATCCCATTTCAAGGAGAGCAGGATGCAAAAGCAATTGGTGGTCACCGTGATCGGTGCAGACAAACCCGGGATCGTCGAGAGTCTGGCAGCAGTCATCAGCCGCGAGCAGGGCAACTGGCTGGGCAGCGCCATGAGCGAACTGGCGGGCCAGTTTGCCGGTATTCTCCATGTCTCTGTCCCCGATGAGCACTATCGCAGCCTGTGCGAAGCACTGGCCCTGCTACCGGGTCTGACCATCAGCTTTGCCGAAGGGACACCTACCGCCGAGCCAGCCCATCAAGTCATGATGACAGTGACCGGCAACGACCGCCCCGGCATCGTCCATGAAGTAGCCAGCATCCTGCGCCAGCTCGAGATCAACGTGGCCGATCTCACCACCGGCTGTGAACCGGCTCCCCACTCCGGCGCCCCGCTCTTCTATGCCCATGCGCTGGTTGCCCTGCCCGACGGGCTCGCGATGGATAAGCTGATCACCGCGCTGGAATCCCTCTCCGACGATCTGGTGGTCGACATCGACGAAGCGTTCAGCGAGCAGTAACAATACTGTCATTTATTTGTCATATATTAACGCCATAACTGCCGCGCAGACGCGACCTGAAACAGAGGCACAAGATGAGCACCGACAAGCAGTATGAAGAGAAAGAGCTAAGCTGGCTCTCATTCAATGAACGGGTGTTGCAAGAGGCAATGGACAAGACGGTGCCCCTCATCGAGCGGGTTCGTTTTCTGGGGATCTTCTCCTCCAACCAGGATGAGTTCTTCAAGGTACGGGTATCGGACGTCAAGCGTCGCATCCTCATCAATGAAGTACATGGTGGCGACGATGAAGCGAAAGTGCTGCTGCGCGCCATCCAGCAAAAAGTGATGGCGCTCGGTGAAGCGTTCGACAACACCTATAAGGAGCTGTTGATTGCGCTGGCCCGCCACAACATCTTTCTGGTCAACGAGAACCAGCTCTCCGATGCCATTCAGAAATGGCTGCGGGTCTTCTTCAAGGAGAAGGTGCTGCGCCACATCATCCCGATCCTGCTCAACAAAGAGGTTAATCCGGTCAAATTCCTCAAGGATGAGTACACCTATCTGGCCATCGAGATGAAGAAGAACGGTCAGGTGATCCAGTACGCTCTGGTGGAAGTGCCGACCGACGACCTGCCCCGCTTCTTCCAGCTGCCGCCGGAAGGGACCCGCCGCAAGAAGCAGATCATCATTCTTGATAACGTCATCCGCTTCTGCCTCGACGAGATCTTCAAAGGCTTCTTCGACTACGACGAGATTGCCGCTTATGCGGTGAAGCTGACCCGGGATGCCGAATATGATCTCTCCGACCAGCTGGACTTGAGCCTGGTGGACAAGATGAGTGACGGCTTGAAGCAGCGCCTCACCGCCATGCCGGTGCGCTTCGTCTACGAGCGGGAGATGCCCGCCGCCATGATAAGCTTCCTGAAACTCAAGCTGCAGATCAGCTCCTACGACGCCATCATGCCGGGTGGGCGCTATCACAACTTCAAGGATTTCATCGGCTTCCCCAACGTGGGTCGTGACTATCTGGAAAACCCCAAACTGCCGGCCCTCGATTGCCGCGATTTTGACGGCTTCGTCAACGCCTTCGATGCCATCACCAAGCAGGATATTCTGCTCTACTACCCGTATCACAAGTTCCACCACTTCACCGAGCTAGTGCGCCAGGCGGCGTTCGATCCGGCGGTCAGCGCCATTCGCATCAACATTTATCGGGTGGCCAAGAAGTCGCGGATCATCCACTCCCTTATCGATGCCGCCAACAACGGCAAGAAGGTGACCGTGGTGGTCGAGCTGCGCGCCCGTTTCGACGAGGCGGCCAACATCGACTGGGCCAACATCCTTACCGATGCCGGAGTCAAGGTGGTGTTCGGGGTACCGAGCCTCAAGATCCACTCCAAGCTCTGCCTCATCACCCGTCACGAAAATGGCGAGGCGGTGCGCTATGCCCATATCGGCACCGGAAACTTCAACGAGAAGACCGCCAAGATCTACACCGACTTCTCGCTGCTCACCCGCAATCCGGATATCACCGCCGAAGTGGAAGGGGTGTTTGAATACATCGAGTACCCCTATCGGCGCTACAAGTTCAACCACCTGCTGGTCTCCCCCATCAACAGCCGCCGTCAGCTCTATCGCCTCATCGACAACGAGCTCTCCAACGCCAAGGCGGGCCAGCCGAGCGGCATCATCCTCAAGATCAACAATCTGGTGGACAAGGATCTCATCAACCGCCTCTATGCCGCCGGTCAGGCGGGAGTACCGATCCAGATGATCATCCGTGGCATGTGCGCCCTGCGTCCGGGCGTACCGGGCCTCAGTGACAACATCAAGGTGATCAGCATCATCGACCGCTTCCTCGAGCACCCGCGGGTGATGGTGTTCCACAACAAGGGCAACCCCCAGCTCTATATCTCCAGCGCCGACTGGATGAGCCGCAATATCGACGGCCGGATCGAGGTGGGCACCCCCATTTATGACGAGCGGCTCAAGCAGCGCATCATGGACATTCTCGAGCTACAACTGAGTGATACCTGCAAGGCGCGGGTCATCGATGCCGACCAGCAGAACGAATATGTGAAGCGGGGCAACCGCCGCAAGATCCGCTCTCAGGTGGCTATTTACGACTATCTCAAACGTATCGAGTCAAACAATGGACAATAGTCTCTATGCCGCCGTGGATCTCGGCTCCAACAGTTTTCATATGGTGATCGCCCATCTGAGCGAAGGGCGTTTTCGCATCGTCGATCGCATTAAGGAGCGGGTGCGGCTGGCGGAAGGGATGGATGAGCAAAAGCGGATGAGCCCGGAGGCGATGGAACGCGGCCTCGCCTGCCTGTCGCTGTTTGCCGAGCGGCTCACCAACATCAAACCGGATCAGATCCGCATCGCCGGTACCTACACATTGCGCCGTGCCAGCAACGCGCGCGAATTTGTGAGTGAAGCAGCCAAGGTGCTCAACCACCCCATCGAGATCATCAGCGGGCAGGAAGAAGCACGGCTCATCTATCAGGGGGTTGCCCATACCCAGCATATCGAGGGCCAGGTACTGGTGATCGATATCGGCGGCGGCAGCACCGAACTCATCATCGGTGAAGGGTTTGAACACAAGGCCCTCACCAGTCGCAAGATGGGCTGCGTCAGCTTTACCCAAAGCTTCTTCGCCAGCGGCAAGCTGAGCGACAAGCACTTCACCAATGCCGTGCTGGAGGCGCAGCACCAGCTCGCCCCCATCGTCAACCAGTACCGCAAGCTGGGCTGGCAGAGCTGCCTTGGCAGCTCAGGCTCCATTCGTACGGTACGGGATGTACTGCAAGGCGAAGGGCTGACTGACGGCAGCATTACGCTGGAGGGGCTGGAGCGGCTCAAGGCGCTGATGATTGAGCGCAAGCGAGTCGATAACCTCAAACTGGTCGGGCTTACCGAGGAGCGTCAGGAGGTGTTTGCCGCTGCGGTCGCCATCCTGCTCGGGCTGTTTACCTCGCTGCCCATCGAGCGGCTCGACTACTCCGACGGTGCGCTGCGTGAAGGGTTGCTTTATGAATTCGAGGAGCGCTTGCAGCACCACGATATTCGCGAGCGTACCGCACAGGCGCTCGGTACCCACTACCGGATGGACAAAAAACAGGCAGCCCGGGTGGAGCAGAGCGTACTGACCCTGTTTGATGCCTTGCAAGAGCCCTGGCAGATGGAAGTAGAGCCCTATCGAGCCATCCTCGGCTGGGCGGCCCGGCTTCACGAAATTGGCCTTGCCATCAACTACAGCGGCATTCATCGCCACTCCGCCTATATCCTGCAACACACCGACCTGCCTGGCTTCAACCAGGACGATCAGGCGCTGCTGGCTGCGCTGGTACGCTTTCAGCGCAAGGGGCTCAAGCTCTCCGAGCTGCCGCCCCTACCCAACCACGACATGCAGACGGTGCTGCGCTGCATCCGCATCCTGCGCCTCGCAGTCGCCGCTCACCACAAGCGTCAGGACAACCTGCTGCCTGAGTGGAAAGTCGCAGTGCAAGGGGATCAGCTGGTCGTGACCCTGCCGATCGACTGGTGCGAGGAGAACCGTCTCCTGATGCAGAATCTGGAGAAGGAGCATCGTTATTGCCAGGAGCAGGGCTGGCCACTGTTGTTCCAGCTCGGCTAAACCGGAAAAAGATAAATGCAAAAGGCAGCCCAATGGCTGCCTTTTGCATCTCAATCTCCCGGTTACTGCAACTCGGGCAGCAACAGCTTGGCCATCTCGAAGTAGATGATAAGGCCGGTACCATCCACCAGCGTCGCGATGAAGGGTGCAGAGACCACCGCCGGATCGATGCGGAAACGACGCAGCACCATGGGAATAATGGATGCGACCGTGGCACTCCAGAGCACGATGGCGATGATAGTAAAGGTCACCACCATGCCAATCTGGGGACCGACGCCGAGACTCCATGCCCGTACCCAGGCCGCCATGGCAATGGCCCCCGAGATGAGCAGACCGGTGGAGAGCTCCTTTTTCAGCACGGTGCCGAGATTGCGCAGACTCACCTCCCCGACCGCCATGGCACGTACTATGGTGGTGGTGATCTGGGTGCCGCTGTTACCGCCAGTACCGATCAGGAGCGGAATGAAGAAGGCCAGCGCGATGGCGGCTTCCAGCTGCTCCTCGAATGCCCGCAGCACGGTGCCGGTGTAAGCTTCCGCCACGAACAGGATAAGCAGCCAGCCCACCCGTTTGCGCCACAACTGCCAGGGGGTCGCCTGCAAGTAAGGGGTATCGAGCGGTGATGAGCCACCCTGCATCTCGGCATCCTCGGTAGATTCAAGCTCCAGGATGTCGGCGGCATCATCGACGTGGAAAATACCGACCAGTCGCCCCTGATCCTCGACCGGCAATACCGACAGGTCGCGGTCGATCAGCAGGCGCGCCGCCAGCTCCTGATCAGCCCGAGCGTTGATCCGCACCGTCTCTCGGTCCATCAGGTTAGCGACACTGGCCTCGGGGTCAGCAATCAGCAAGCTCTTGAGCGAGATACTCCCCTGTAGACGGCCATCCACGTTGACCACATAGATGTGGCGGAACAGCTGGGCATTGTCCCAGGCATCGTGGATCAGCTGCTTGGCCTTGCCGACGGAATCCTGTTCGCTCACTGCCAGATACTCGTGGCGCATATTGGCCCCGACGGACTCAGGCGGCCAATCCAGCAGTGAGTAGTAGATGGCCTGCGCCTGGGTCGGGAAGCGAGCCAGCAACATGGTGCGATCCTGACGACTCAGTTTGCGCAGGATAGCCACCATTTCGCGACGGGGAATAGCCTCCTGCAACACGCTGACGATGCTGCCATGGAGCCGCAGCAAAAGGCGACCGGCACTCTCTGCGGAGAGAGAAGCGATCAGTTCTGCCCCTTCTGACGCAGGCAAGGTGTCAAAGATGCAGTTGAGCTCTTCCGGACGCAGGGTCAGCAGCTGATCGGCGCGCTGAACCGGATCCAGATTGTGTTCCAGCCAGCCTTGCAGGCTGGCGAGATCGAGCAGTTGATGACGGTTGAGAATGGTGTGTGTTTTCTTCATCACAAAGAACCTCATGTGATTTCAGGCAAGCCTGAGCGCGAGCGGAGACCGTTCGCTGTCTGAAAGAAAACAGCAATTTGATTGACGAGTAATAGGCAGGAAATGACGCCGTTCGGCGTGTCATCATCCCCACGTACCAGCTTTAGCACTGCATAACGTATCCGGCATGCCGGAAGCCACTTGGGTTTACACCTTAATCCGATGAAAACTGTCCTGATCTTGGGCGTCTCTGGACGTCGTGAGATCAGTGGCCTGTGTTTATACAGGAGCCTCGCCTAACGAGATGCTGCAAATAATATGCACAACCCTCTGTTGTGCGGGCGGCATGATTATCCAATCCCACAGGGAGGTCAACCCCGCCTCAACCAGGAAACAGGGTATGGCAACAGCTTGTTACAATTGTCGGAACATATCAGGGGAACTCTGCCGGGGATGCATAGCAAAAAGGCCCCATAGGGGCCTTTTCTTAGCGAATATAGTCAAATAGCGTCAGACGACTTATTTTGCTGAACGAGAGCTGCGAGGCACTCAATGCCGCATCCTCTTTTGACAGTGCTGAAATTACCTCATAGAGATCGGCTTCCGACACCTTGGCTCTCGCCTCGGCATTGAGGGTGCTCAACCCCTCGTTGGAACCCATCACCTGCTCCAGACTGTTCATCCGGCCACCCAATTCACCCAGCCCATGATCAATGTTCAAACGGGCATTTTTCATATGAACGGTGGCATCGGCCACTTTTTGCTCAAAACTCTCGGCTGAAATATTGGGATCACGCAGAGCCGTAATGAAGTCTGACATCCCGTTCAACACGTTGTCATTCTTGGGAGGATTGAGAGCAAACTGCTGTGCTGCACCACCTGCAGGCTGATCCAGTGTCAGTTCGAGACCATTGAACGGTATTTTGGTACCGGGAGTGTAATTACCTGTCTGCAGGGTATTGCCACCCGCATCCTTGATATCATAGGTATCGGGCGGGCCAATTGTGGTGGAGACTGTGTAGGTGTTGCTGGGCAGTGCCGGGTCGTAACTGGATTTATAGAAATTATCAAAATCCCCCTGATCCCCGACCCCTACCTTGATATTCGCACTGGTGGCACTGGCGGTTCTTCTGGTTGCTACGATTTCAAACAGATCCTGTCCGGAGTCATTGGCAGCAATTTGCACTGTGGGCGATACCTGAATATTTCGCTGGCCAGGATCTCCCTGATAAATGTATTTACCGTTGGCATCTTTCACATAGGGCTGGGTCTTGCTCTGATTGCCCCCGAAAATAAATTCACCCGATGAGTTCTTGCTGTTCATCAGGTCAAACATTTGCTGCTGCAACCCTTCCAGTTCACTGGCAATGGCCTTTCGGTCATCCAGGCTAATGGCACCATTATTGGATTTCTGGATCAGGGTCTGGGCACTGAGCATCGCAGTATTGAGAGAGTCCAATACCGTCTCTTCATGCCCCAGACTGTTCTGCAGCAAACTGCCATTCACCCCGTACTGTTTAAACAGTTCAATCTCTTTGGTCAGCGCCATCTTCTGGCTCATGCCTGCCGGATCCTCACCGGCGCTCTGAAACTTGTTGCCGGTTTGCAGCTGCTGATAGGCCTTGTCCAGTCGCTCGTTGGTATTGGTGAGGGAGTAAAGATTCCGATCGTAGATCATGTTTGTAGTGATGCGCATGACGTTACCTCACGGACGAAAGCAGTGTATCGAAGATGGTTTTGGCCGTACTGACCACCTGCGCGGATGCCGCGTAAGATTGCTGGAAACGGATCAGATTGGCCGCTTCCTCCTCCAGATTGACCCCGGAGACGCTCTCGTAGATCCCGGTACTCTGGATCAGCTTGGATTCATTAGCCTTGAGCAGGGTTTTTGCCTGACTGGTATTGTTACCCACTTCCATCACCAACCCGGAGTAAGCCTGGTTAAAGGTCATCTTGTCGTTGGTCGTCCCACCATTGGTGCTTTTGCGTACCAGATCCTTGTTCTGCAACTCAGCCATTGCCAGACCATTGCTGTTATCAGCAAAACCATTGGTGTTGTAACTAAGCTGGAAGCTGTCGGTTTGTTCTACCGTGCCGGTAATGCTGAACTCGTAGCCCGGGCTCTGTTTCGGGTTGCTGTAGACCGCAGGCCCACCCGGAAAGGGGTTTACTATCGAGGCCATCAAATTCTGCCCTTTGCTGGCTGCCGGCGCGACACCGATCAAGGTAGTGCCATCACCGGCATACACCTCATAATTGCCGTTATTGCCGATCTTGACGATCTGGGGAGCGGCGGGATCCAGGCTGTTGGTACCAAAACCGGAACCCGTTCCGGTATTGAAGATGCCATCGAGCTTGATGTCTGCACTGCCGATGTTGTTGGTAGTCTTCTGTACTTTAAGAGGTGCAGCCAAGGCCAGGTCTTCCGGCCGGTTGATCTGCTGAGCCAGCCCGGCAGCAGCCCCCTTGGTTGGTTGCAGCAGCAGCTTGTCTCCTGCCGCTGGCGTACCGGTGAGATCGATCGAGATCCCGTGGCCAGCCAGTTCAAACGTTGCTGGCGGCGTGGTGCCCGTCGCCACAGAGGTGCGATTACCAGATTTGTCCAGCGAGAACACTTCATATCCGGTCGCACTGCTAAAGCGCACTTCATAGTCGAAGGGGGTTACAGAGCTTCCTTTGCCGGGTACAAAGCTGACATTCGCTCCGACCGACCCTGTGTTGTCGCCATAAGGCAATCCCTTGCTGGTTGGCAGGGTGAAAATATCGCTGCCCAACTCGTTGTCCAGATCCATCCCGAGACGGTTTTGCTGGTTCATGGCATCCGCCATCGCAACGGCCAGCTGGCCCAGTTCACGCTTGGTCGGCTCCAGGTCGGTACGCGCCTTGAACAGCCCTCCCATGGCCCCCCCGAAGGTATCGTGATCGATGAGAGCCTGATTGTCGCCAAGAGTCAGCTGCAACTCCTGATCACGGGAATCGGGATCGCCCGCCACCACCTTGAACTGGGCAACGCCCCCATCCAGGATCAGCGAATGACCAGTGCTCATATTGACCAATACGCTGCCGTTAGCCTGGGTTACGGTACGGATATCCATCTTCTCGGAGAGCTGCCTGATCGCCTCGTCACGCTGATCAAACAGCATCAGGTTCTCTTCGGGAGACCCCTGAGTACGGATGATCGCCTGGTTGAGATCATTGATGCTGGTGAGCAGACTGTTGACCTGCTTGGTCTCATCTTCAATACGGGTGTTGAGGGTATCGCTCTGCTTGTCGAGCTGGGCCGAGAGTGTGTGAAAGCGGTTCACCATACCGCTCAGCTCCGTCATCACTACCTTGCGGCCACCGATCTCGGCGGGTGATTCATTTGCCGAATGAAAGGACTTGAAATAAGAGGTGATGGTCTCCCCTACGCTATTGCTGGTGTCTCCCAGCAGGCGATCCACGCCGGCCAGCTGCTCGTAATGAGTCAGGGATGCGTAAAAGGCAGAGGTATCGCGACGCACTTCTCCCTGCATATAGCTGTTGATTACCCGCTCGGTCCTGATGTCACCTGTGCCAAGACCGATGGCATTGGTATACACCAGCGTACGCTCACGCACATAGCCCTGGCTATTGACGTTTACGATATTGTTACTGGTGCTCTGCAGCAGGCGCTGCTGTGCCAGCACGCCCGATGTACCAATTCCAAGCAGATCGCTTGCCATATGTTACAGCTCCATCTCGTTGTATCGGGCAATGGCATCACTGCGCAATACCTGTTTCAGTTTTCTGGCATAGTGCGGGTCGGTGGCATAACCCGCCTGTTGCAGCGCCTCGAAGTAGCGATCCGGACTGTCCACTCTGGCCAGGGCCCCCTTGTAGCGGGAACCGGAGGTGAGAAAGTCCACATAGTCGTTGAAGCTCTCTTCAAACGAGCCATAGGAACGAAACGCCGCTTTCTGGCGGGACGCCACTCCCTCTTCATATTCCAGGGTGCTGACTACCGCCTTGGGCCCTTCCCAGCGAGGATCGGCCTTGATGCCAAACAGGTTATGGGTCATCTGCCCTTCACCATCCTTGATCACCCGTTTGCCCCAGCCGCTCTCCAATGCCGCCTGAGCGACCAGTACCGCCGGGCTTAACCCCAACTTGTCGGCCGCTTTCTTGGCCAGCGGCATCAGGCGATTAACGAACTCTTCCGGCGTATCGAACTCTTTGCCCCCACTACTGGCGGCACTGCCCTCTTCGCTGGCCATGCGTCCCATGGGCGGAATGCTGCGGTGCGGTCGACGGGGCATAGTGAGTGCGTGGCTCTCCTTGACCCCCTCGGTCATCTCTTTTTCAGCAAAATCTTTGCCAACTTTTGATGCCGAGATCAAATCAGTGGCAGCCGTCTTGGGTGGCTCGTAGGGTTTATAGACCCGTTCCGTCCGTTGCGGCATCTTGAGCACCCGGCCATCCTGATGGACAAATGTCGCCGGTGAGAGCTGCCTAGCCACCATATCAGCCAATCCAAGCCCCCCCTTGCTGGACATGTCTGCCACTCGCTGTTCATCCAGCATCCCTTCATAGAACTGGGTATAGCTGCTGTTCATCGGGTTGTCCTGAGTCAACACCCCGTTGGCCTGACGCATGCTCTGAAACAACATCTGGGTAAAGATTGACTCGAACTGGCGCGCAGCCCCCTGCAGTGCCCCGGCCTGTCCCTCTTTGCTGTGGCTCATCTGGCGCAGACGGTCCAGGTTCTTGATATCCTGCACCACCCCGAGATTCATGCCGCTGTTGGTGTCAAACTCCGCCATTTTGCTTACCTCATTGCCACCCGTGGCAATCACTTGCCGCCAGTTACAATATGACCAGTTGCCCCTCGATGGCACCTGCCTGCTGCAGCGCCTCAAGGATAGCCATCAAATCACCGGGGGCGACCCCGACCTGATTGACCGCTCGGACCAGATCGTCCAGAGTCGCACCGGTATCAAACTTGAACATCCGCCCGGGCTCCTGCTGGACATTGATGGTCGAGTTGTTGGTGACCGTGGTCTCGCCCCCTGCCAGCGGGTTGGGTTGAGAGACCTGCTGGTTTTCGGCTATGGTCACCGTCAGGCCTCCGTGGCTGATGGCCGCCGGTTTGAGCTTCACCTGACTGCCGATAACGATGGTGCCGGTGCGGGAGTTGACGATGATCTTGGCCGCCTCGTTGGCCGGGTCCACCTCCAGGTTCTCGATAGTCGCCAGATAGGAGACTCGCTGGCCCGGATCCCGCGGGGCATAGACCTTGACCGAGGTGGCATCCAGAGCCTGAGCGGTATTGGGCCCCACCAGATCGTTGACTACGTCAGCCAGCCGACGCGCAGTAGTAAAGTCGGGGCGGTTGAGGTTGAAGGTAATCGTATCTCCCTGACTAAATGAGTTGGGCACCTCTCGCTCTACGGTTGCACCATTGGCAATCCGGCCGACGGTCGGAGTATTGACCACTACCTTGGAGCCATCAGCCCCCTCGGCACCCAGCCCGCCTACCACCAGGCTGCCCTGTGCGACTGCATAGACCCGCCCATCCAGCCCTTTCAGGAAACTCTGCAGCAGCGTACCACCGCGCAGGCTCTTGGCCTCACCGATGGCAGAGACAGTGACGTCGATAGTCTGGCCCGGCTTGGCAAACGGCGGCAAATCCGCATGGATCGCCACCGGCGCCACATCCTTGATCTTGGGTTTGATGTTGTCCGGGACCTTGATGCCGAAGTTGTTGAGCATGGTGCGGAAGGTCTGCTCGGTAAAGGCGTTGTTCTTCTCGCCGGTACCTGGCAGACCCACGACCAGACCGTAACCGATCAACTGGTTGCTACGCACCCCCTCTACCGAGCTGATGTCCTTTATCCGGGCGGCATTAGCCATCCCCAAAGGCAGCAGACAGCAGAGCAGAGTAACCAAACGGAGTGACTTCATAACATCTCCTAGAGCGGCCACCAGGGACCATTGAAAAAGCTGGTAAGCCATCCCTGTTCCTGGGTATTGGCAAGATCGCCGGTACCACCATAGTAGATACGGGCATTCGCCACTTTCTGGGATGACACGCTGTTATCCGAGGTGACATCCTCCGGTCTAATCAGACCTGTGATACGGATATACTCATTGCCATTGTTGAGCATGATCCACTTCTCGCCCCGTACCAGCAGATTGCCATTGGGCAGTACCTTGGCCACACTGACCGAAATATTGCCTTGCAGGCTGTTGCTCTGATCCGCCTTGGCCTGCCCCTTGAAGGCACTGCTTTGAGCGATGGATGCGGAGAGATCATAGGGGCTGGCAGTGACAGGCACGCCCCCCAGCGTCACCGGATCCAGATTGAACTTGTTATCCTTGCCACTCTGGGTATTTGCCTTCTTCGAGGCGGAAGTGGACTCGGCCAGCTCGATGGTGATGATGTCACCCACCTTGTGCGCCTTGATATCCGAATAGATGCCATTAACCTGATCCGGCTGAAAAATAGCACCTGTCGGTCTCACCGAGACTGGCTCCGACTCCCCGTATACGGGGGAAAACTCGGGGTCATCAGGCCTGGGTGTATTGGGAGTACTGCTACACCCCCCCAACACCAGCAACCCCAGCATCCATACGCTTTTCATCATGGCTCTCCCCATTAGGTCCGCTGGATCAGGAAGGACATCATGCCATCCACCGCAGAGAGGACTTTAGAGTTCATCTCGTAGACCCGCTGAGCCTGGATCAGATTCACCAGCTCTTCGGTGACGTTAACGTTGGAGCTTTCCAGCATCCCTTGCTTCAAGACCCCCATGCCATCCGCCCCTGCAGTTCCCTGAATGGCTGCACCGCTGGACTGGGTTTCCAGAAACATGTTCTCACCCATCGGCTGCAGACCACTGGCATTGACAAAATCTGACAGGGTGATCTGTCCGACCACTTGAGAAGCACCATCCCCCTTCAGCTGTACCGAGACCTGACCATCAGTGCCGACAGTGACACTCTGGGCATTTTCCGGGATCTGGATTTCTGGCTGCAGGGGATAACCGTTACCCGGCGTCACTATGGTGCCTTCGCTGTTAAGGGTGAATTGCCCATTACGGGTATAGGCCAGGCTGCCGTCGGGCAATTGAATTTCAAAGTAGCCACGGCCACTGATCATCAGATCCAGCGAATTATCCGTAGTCTGTACGTTGCCCTGACTGTGGTTTTTCTGGGTAGCCACCACCTTGGCGCCCGCGCCAAGCATCAAGCCGGAGGGCAACTCGGTATCCGCCGACGAACGGCCGCCGGGCTGATTGATGTTTTGATAGAGCAGATCCTCGAAAATGGCCCGCGATTTCTTGAAACCAACGGTGCTGGCGTTCGCCAGGTTGTTCGAGGTGACCGAAATATTGGTCTGCTGAGCATCCAACCCGGTCTTGCTGATCCAGAGTGCAGGATTCATAGGTAACTCCTTGATTAGCTGATACGCAGCAACTGGGTTTGGGCCTCGTCATTCTCTTCGGCCGTTTTCATCATCTTGACCTGGGTTTCAAACTGTCGTTGTAACCGGATCAGGTTGGTCATCTCATCCACCACATTGACATTGCTCCCCTCCAGGGAGCCGGCGATCAGGCCAACGTTGGCAGAGGCAGGCTCATTCTGGCCATCTTTGCGCCGAAAAAGCCCATCCTGGCCCTTCTCTACCGCATCGGCGGCCGGGTTAACCAGTTTGATCCGCTGAAAATCTTCCGACAAATTCGCGGCGGCCCCTTCAGGACGGCCACTGATGGTGCCATCCCGGTTAATCTCCAGCTTCTCCATCGGCATTGGCAGCACGATGGGTTGACCACCGTCATCCACGACGTTCAAGCCGGTAGAGGTCTGCAGGTTGCCAGTCGCATTGACCTGCAGATTTCCCATACGGGTATAGGCCTCCCCCCCCTTCGGATCTTGCACCGCAATCCAGCCGGGACCATCCACCGCCACGTCAAGATCCCTCCCCGTGGTCATCAACATGCCATGCTGCAGGTTCTGGCCGGGACGTTCCGTCATGGCAAATACCCGACTGGGCAGCCCCTCACCAAAGGCCTGCATGCTGCGGGCCTGCTCGAAATCGGATTTAAAGCCGGTGGTATTGGCATTGGCGAGGTTATTACCGCGAACAGCCAGGCTGTTCATGTTCTCTTTGGCCCCGGACATGGCGATATAAAGCAGGTGATCCATGGGATTCTCCGTCAAACAGATGACTCTGACAGCAGAACTGCAATTTGGATGCCAACAGAAGGGGAATGCCACGCCATTCGACAGTAGAGAACGATAAAAAAACGGGGCACCCAAGGTGCCCCGTCGCCTGAGAGGAATTAACGGATCTGCAAGATGGTCTGCTGCAGCGAACTGTTGACCTCCAGAGAGCGGGAGTTCGCCTGGAAGTTACGCTGGGCAGTGATCAGATCAACCAGTTCGGAGGTCAAATCTACGTTGGATTGCTCCAGCGCCGACGATTTGATGGTACCGAAGGTGCCTGAATTGGGCGTTCCCGGCAAAGCATCGCCGGAGAGCAGGGATTGCCGCCAGGAAGTATCACCCACCTGGGTCAGCCCTTGCGAGTTGGCAAATTTGGCCATGGCCACCATGGCTACCTTGATGGTGGTGGCATTGCTGTAGGTTGCAGAGACAATCCCATCCGGCGTGATCTCGACCTTGGTCAAACGGCCGACAGTGGAACCATCCTGTGACAACTTGTTGACTTCAAACGGTGAGGCATATTGGGTCACAGTGCCGAAAGTGATATCTACCTGCTGGGTAGGATCCGCACCATTGGTAATAATTCCCGCTCCTGCTGCCCCCAACTGCTCCGTTTGGATGTTTGCCGGTGTGGTCGGAGTAATCATTTTACCATCGGCACCAAAGGTAATTCGGGCACCGGCAGGTGCAGGATTCAACCCTGTGGCCATTGTTGGCGTCACCCCTCCGACGATATCGACCGGCTTATCACCTTGATAAAGATACATGCGCCAAGCTGTCGGGCTAGCTGGCTTGGTCAGGTCTGCTGGATCTGCTTCTTTGACAAAATACTGGGTGATAGTGTGAGGTTCACCGAGCGAGTCATAAATCACCACTGAGGTGGATGAGGAGTAGGTTTTGGAATCCTTAGGGTCAAAGGTGGAGGCATCCCCCGCACCATTACCTGCAGGCAGGGGCGATGCGGTGGAAGGCAAGTTGAAACTTGCATCAATCTTGCTGGTTTTGATCGGCTCACCCGCCCGATCAGGGATCTGGATCGGCTTGGTCGCATTGATACTGACCGCCTTGGGTGTGCCATCGGCGTTGATCTCGTAGCCTTGCAGATAGTGGCCCTGATTGTTGACCATATAGCTGTTTTCATTGAGCTTGAATGCACCGGCACGGGTGTAGGTGCGATCCAGGTTGGTCAAACCATCAGAGGTGACAAAGAAGCCGTTCCCCTGAATGGCCAAATCCAGTGCGTTATTGGTAAATTGCAGCGCACCCTGATGGAACTGCTGGGCAACAGCACCGGTCGCCACACCGTTACCGACCTGAGTCTTGGCATTGACAAAGATGGAGTTGGCGTAGACATCCGCAAACTCGGCACGGGACTCTTTAAAGCCCATTGTATTGACGTTCGCAATGTTGTTAGCGGTGACGTTCAAGTCTTTTTGTGCCGCGTTGACACCGCTCAAGGCATTGTTAAATGACATATCCAGCTCCTTAGATCGATGCTGTCGACGTGGTTTTTGACGGAGTAGCCGTCTGGTTTGGATTGGTGCCTGATATTTGCAGGACGGAACTCAGCAGGGTGCTCCCCAGTCCCTTCAAATTAAGCATTGTGGGATTTGTTGCATTCCCCAGGGCAACGCTGTCGACCTTGCCATAAGCGTATGTGGGAATAGTTTCTGCCTTGCCATCCACACTGCCACTGGCCTTGATCACGTATTTGCCTGGCTTGACCCGGTTGCCCGCCTTGTCAGTGCCATCCCAGGCGATCTCCACATTGCCCTTCTGTTCTCCTTCCAGGCTAAATTCCTTGATGACCTGACCCGCCTCGTCTTCAACGATAATCTTGACACCCGCGTATTGATTGGTCGTGCCAACCTGAACGACACCGGAAACAGGGCCCTCCTTGTCCAGATAGCCCACATTGCTGGGCAAGAGTACATTCTGGCCAACCAGAGAAGATGCTTGCAGAGCCTGGCTGGAGATCATCTGCTCATTGAGCTTGCCCATCTGGGTAGACAGACTGCTGATCCCCTCCGAGGTAGACATGGAAGCCATCTGGGAGAGCATCTGGGCATTGTCCACCGGCTTGAAGGGATCCTGATATGATAGTTGCATGGTCAGCAGTTTCATAAACGAAGCCTGATCCAGCTCTTTCTTCGGCGTCGTTGTGGTGCCTGTGGTCTGGGTCGTGGTACGGCCAATGCCGTTCACACTGTTTGTGGTGTCGACCATGTTGCATCCCTCCTATCAGGATTTGCCAAGCTGGAGCGTCTGCTGCAGCATCTTCTTGGCCGAATCTGCAACCTGTACATTGGTCTGGTAGCTGCGCGAGGCATTGATCATGTCAGCCATCTCTTCAACCATGTTGACGTTCGGTTTGAAGATAAAGCCATCCTTGTCCGCCATCGGGTGGTTAGGGTTGTACTCCTTGAGCAGTGGAGCCTTGCTCTCGACAATGCCCTTCACCTCAACGCCGACCGATCCCTGCTTATCTGACATGGCCTGATCGAGCTGAGCGGCAAAAATTGGCCGCCTTGCGTGGTAAGTGTTTTCCACGCTGGAGCTTACGCTGTCCGCGTTGGCCATATTGCTGGCAACCGTATTGAGACGCACGGACTGCGCACTCATGGCCGAGCCGGCAATATCAAAGACCTTGAACAAACTCATCACTGCTCTCCTTTCAGGGCTTTAAGCAGGCCACTGATCTTGCGATTCATAAATTCCAGGGAGGTTTGGTACTCCAGACTGTTGCGCAAGAACTCGCTCCGCTCCTGCTGCACATCCACCGTGTTGCCATCACCCGTATCAGGCTGCAACGGATTGCGGTATTGAACAGTACCGGGGGCATCCATATTCAAGGCAAAGTGCTTTTCACTGGTTGTTACCAGGCCAAAACCCTGTTTATGCTGGGCATCCTGCAATGCCTGTGCAAAGTTGATATCCCTTGCTTTAAAACCTGGCGTGTCCGCATTGGCAATATTGCTGGACAACACCTCGGCACGCTTGGCGCGAACACCCAGCGTGTATTGATGGATACCAAATGCCTTGTCGAATGAAAAAGCCATAGCACACCTCCTGCTTGGTATATTTTGCCTGCAAGAGATGTGCCAGACGATTTTCAAAATGCTGCGGGCCGTCGAGCCTAGCTATAAAAGCCTTTAAACGGAGTGCAAGGATCTGCTGCGCGATAGATAGGAACATGGTGCAATGCCATCACGAATGGAGCTATAAGAATGGAGCCATAAAGAGAGAAGGAGGCACTGTGCCTCCTTCTCTTATAACAATGTCACCAATCACAACTCATTGAATACCATGGGCTGCAACGTTATTTGACCTTGTAAACAATTCCGGGATTGCACCGAATCATCTCGAATCGGTCAGTCAAACCCGCCAGCGATTCCGACGCTCCCAGCATCAGGTATCCACCAGGATTGAGGCTGGATGCAAACTGGTTGAGGATTTTTGACTTCACTTCCGGTGCAAAGTAGATAAGCACGTTACGGCAAAAAATGATGTCAAATTTACCGAGCAGACTATAACTCTCCAGCAGATTGAGCGGCCGAAAGGTGGTCAATTTTCTGACTCGCTCTACCACCCGCATTTTGTTGTCACCATAGGGCTCAAAAAACATCTTCTTGCGCTCTGGCGACAATCCGCGTGCCAAAGCCAGACTGTCATATACCCCTTCCTTGCACTGATTCAGCATGGTAGTCGATATGTCTGTCCCGACAATCTGCACTCCACCGGGCAAGGTACCCGGCTTCTTCATCTGCTGCTCCAGCGCCGTCATGGCGATAGAATATGGCTCCTGTCCCGAAGATGAGGCAGCAGACCAAATCTTGACAGGGCGACCACTTTTGCCCAATTCAGGAAAAATCTTGTCGGTCAGCAGCTGGAACGGATATGTATCACGAAACCAGAGGGTCTCGTTAGTGGTCATCGCATCAACAACCGCCATTTTCAGGTCACGCTCTCGTACACTCATTGCACGGGTGACCAGTTCAGACAGACTCTCGATGCCAAACTGTGCCATCAAAGGTGAAAGACGGCTCTTCACCAGATACTGTTTGTTATCACCCAGCACGATCCCGCTCTGAACCGCAAGAAAGTTGCTGAACTGTTTGTATAAGTCATCCGAAAGTGTCTTCATGCAGCTGTTCTTCTTTAAATTAGAGTGCGTTTTGTACGGCTTTGGCCAATTCATCAGGCTGGAACTTGGCAATAAAGTTGTTTGCACCAACTTTTTGCACCATAGCCTGGTTAAATACACCACTGAGCGAGGTATGCAGAATAACATGCAAATCTTTGAGATTGGGATTATTCCGGATCTCGGCAGTGAATGTATAGCCATCCATCTCGGGCATTTCGATATCGGAAATCACCAGCGCAATCTGATCCTTGATAGGGCCATTTTTGGTCATCTCCAGCAGCATGTTCAATGCTTCGCGGCCATCTTTTGCCAGCACGCATTCAACTCCGATCGCCTCCAGCGCACGCTGTACCTGTTTGCGCGCAACCGAAGAGTCGTCAGCAACCAATACGGGACGTCCCAAGGTCGGATGCTCGACACTGGCCTCCACCAGCTCCTGGCTGACCTCAGTAGAAACCGGAGATATTTCGTTGAGAATACGTTCAACGTCGAGGATCTCGACCAACTCGCCATCAACCTCGGTAACCGCCGTCATATAGTTGATGCGACCAGCCCCCTTGGGGGGAGGAAGGATAGATTCCCAGTTCATATTGATGATGCGCTCGACCGAGTGCACCAAAAAACCCTGAATGGAGCGGTTGTACTCGGAGATGATAATGAAGCACTTGCTCAAATCTTCAATGGGGCGCTTGCCCATTGCCATGCTGAGATCGATGACCGAGATAGTCTGGCCACGAATATGAGCCACTCCGCGAATACAGGAGTTCAACTTGGGCATCACGGTCAAGGGGGGGCACTGCAACACTTCACGCACTTTGAATACGTTGATGCCAAATCTTTGACGTCCATTGAGACGAAACAACAACAATTCCAGCCGGTTTTGCCCCACTAGCTGGGTACGTTGGTTGACCGAGTCCAGGATACTGGCCATAAACACTCCCTAAAAACGCTTGGCATTAATCATGCATGCGTGATGGATTGCGTCAGACTATCGATGTGACAACAAACAGATTCTGAAGCAATCATAGTTAAATATGGTGATATGCGTGAACAACTTATCGACCGACGAGCGAAAATGATTAACCGACTTTTACTCATCAGCCTCTTTTTTGGCAGCATATCCTCGAGCCATGCCTCGGATGTCACAACCTATCTGAGAGAGCAGGCACAAGAGTTCGTTTATGGTCAACTCGATCTGCCGCTGGATGCCAGAGCAGAGGTCACTGCCGCGACCCTTGATGAGAGACTCCCGCTAACCCGTTGCGATGATCTGTTGACCATCAGCTTGCCAGCAAAAATGGAAATTCGTCGTAATACAACTGTTTACATGAAGTGTGAGGAAGAAAAACCCTGGGATGTCTACTTACCGGTAAGGGTCAGTATTCAAAAACCCTTTGTTACTGTCACCGACCCCATTGCCAAAGGGGATCTGCTGAATGAAAGCAAGCTGGTAGTGGCGTTTCAGGATCAAACCCTGATCCGTGGTGACTATCTGACCAACCCGGCCCCTTTGATTGGGGTACGCAGCAAGCGGGAGATCAAACCGGGACAGCCCATCCGCTTGAGCCAGGTTTGCGTGATATGTAAAGGGGATCAGGTCACCCTGACAGCCGAAAACAGCAACTTCCAGATCAAAACCATGGCCCGAGCCTTGCAAGATGGCAGTTTCGGAGAGATCATCAAACTCGTCAATATTCGCTCCGGCAAAACGGTGGAAGGTAAAGTCACAGCAGTCGGTGCCGCATCAGTCACTTTTTGATATCTGGAGCCTGACAATTTTTTTTCTAAAGTTTTGACCTGCCGCACCGATAAACAGGTAAGCAAATCTTAAAGCAGACGAAGGTAACTAAAATGGCCATCAACAATATCAACAACTTGGCGAATAATCGGTTGCAAAATACCGCTAATAGCCAAGGGACAGGCAGCAAGTCAGTCACCTCATCGCCCGAAAACAAAGCGACCACTGTCAAGCTGGACTCCGTCTCCTTGACCAGTGAGGCGCAACAATTGCAAAAAATGCAACAGAACCTCAATACCGCCTCAACCGGCAACGAGAGCAAGGTTGAACGACTGAAAAAAGCCGTCGCGAGTGGCGAATATCAGGTTAACAGCGACGCTGTAGCCAAGAAGATGTTCAGTTTCGAGGCCAATCTGGACAAAGTTCTGGGATGATGGACTTACCTTCGTTACTGCACACCCAAGATGATTACCTTAGCCAGATGCAAGGCATTCTGGAAGAGGAGTTCAGCTTGCTCGAGCAGCATCAGGCACTGGCCCTGCCTGCACTGACCGAGCGCAAACAGCAATTGCTTGCTGCGATAGAAACTCTGGACAAGACACTGGCAGAGATGCCGGAACTGGCACTGCAGCTAGCAGCCTATCCCGACGAGATGGCGCAGCTTCGCGCAAAACTGGATGCCTGCCAGGCACAAAATGATATCAACGGTCGCTTGCTTGAATTGAGCATCGTCTCCAACCGTCGTCTGGCAACCTTTCTGAGTCAGTTGCGTGATCGCAACAGCCTGACCTATGACGCCAAGGGTAACACTCGCTCTGGCACCCGCTCTTACGGTATCAAGGCCTGACATCTCTTATCAGGCCTTGCATTTTTGCACTCCGTTTTAAAGCACCAGTCGCAACAACTCTCGCCCGTCCTCACACGCATTGACGCGCAGTACCCCGTCCTCATAGCTCCCGTAACTGGCAGGCAACTCGCCGCGCGGGAAACAGATCGACCCCGGGTTCATCAATACCCGCTCCCCCTGCCACTCCAGCACAGGTACATGGGTGTGGCCGCTCATGAACAGACTACCCGCCGGTAGCTGTACCTCGTCCGGGCGATAAAGATGACCGTGGCTGACAAACCAGCGCCGCTCATCGATCAGCAACTGGTTGTAGGGGGCGGTGATGGGAAAGCGCAACAGCATCTGATCCACTTCGGAATCGCAATTGCCCCGCACCGCGATGATCTGTGGCGCAAGCTCGTTGAGCCTGTCAGCCACTGCCGCCGGGTTATACCCTTCCGGCAGAGGATTACGCGGGCCATGGTTGAGCAGATCGCCGAGCAGCAGATAGTGATCCGGCTGCCAGGAGTCAAGTTGGGTCAGCACCCGCTCCAACGCAATGATGCTGCCGTGGATGTCGGAAATGATGGCAAGTTTCATGAAATGCTCCTCACTGCGGGCTGAAATAGAGATCCTTGGTGGCAATCGTCCCTTTCAAATTCTGGCTGGGCAGCCCTCGCAGCGCGGGATCGACCAGTCTCATCTGATTGTAATGATACACGGGGAGGATCGGCGCCTCCTCAAGCAGCAACTGTTCGGCATGCCGGTAGAGTTCAACCCGGCTCGCGCTGTCCAGCGTATTGGCTGCCTGCTCCAGCATCAGATCAAAGTCGGGATTGCAGTAGCCGCTCTCGTTGCGCAGATCCTGACAACGGAAGCTGCCCAGCATGGCTGATGGCTCCACGTAATCGCCAAACAGGAAGCTTCTGGCCACCTGGAAATCACCGCTATCCTTGGCCACCTGATAGGCGCCCCACTCCAGACTGCTGAGGGTGACCTGTACCCCCAGCTTCTGCCACATGGCGGCAATGGCCATCGCCATCTGCTTGTGGGTTTCTGCGCTGTTGTAGGTAATGCTCAGCTTGAGTGGATTCGCACTGTTATACCCGGCCGCTGACAGCAGCGCTGCCGCTTTGGCCTGGCGGGTTGGCATATCTTCAAGCGCCACAGGCAATATCACCCGGGGGTAACCCGGCATCTCCGGCAACAGCGACCATGCCGCCTGTTCATCCTGCCCGCTCACTGATTCAATGAGCTGCTGTCGATCAACCGCCATGGAGAGCGCCTGACGCACCCGCACATCCTGCAGTTCGGGGCGCTTCAAATTGAACGCATAGAGATAGGTGCCAAACAGCGGCAAGCCCCAGAGCCGCTCCGGATATTCGCGCTTCATCTTCTGGTAATAGCCGAGGGAGACCTTGTTGGTAAGCTGGATTTCACCAGCCTCATAGCGCAGCCGTTCGGCATGTTGCGAGGTGATCGGCAGGTAGGTGACACGCCCGATACGGGTGTGAAAGTCATCCCAGTAGTGGATATTGCGCTCGGCTTCGATCCGCTCGTTTGGCGTCCAGCTTGCCAGCCGGTAGGCACCATTGCTCACCAGCTTGCCGGGCTCGGTCCACTGTTTGCCGAATTTGGCAATCGCCTTCTGATTGACCGGCACAAAGGGGCGCTGACTGATGAGCTGCAGGAAATAGGGAGCCGGCCGCTCCAGGGTGATTTTCAGGATCTGATCGCTTTGCGCTTCAATGCCCAGATTGCCGAGCTCCAGCGCGCCGGCATAGATGGATTGCGCATTGTTGATCCCCGTGGCCAGCAGCAATCCGGCAGAGGGAGAGTTGATGGCCGGATCGAGCAGACGGCGCCAGGCATAGACAAAATCAGCGGCCACCAGCGGCTCGCCATTGGACCACTTCAGTTGGGGGCGCAGGAAGAATCGCCACTCCAGCCCATCTTCACTCACCTCCCAGCGCTGGGCCTGAGCGGGGACGATATGCCCCTGCTCATCTTCGCTGACCAGCCCTTCAAACAGATCGACCAGTACCGCCTCACCCGGAAAACCGGAGCGCACCAGCGCAGGATCCAGCGACTCCGGCTCGGCACCGTTGCCCTTGACCAGGGTTTGCCGATCGGCAAGCAAAGGCTGCTGCTCAACGGTGGTGGCATGGGCCAGGGGCCCTGCCAGCACGGCAAGCAATAGCGGGGAGAGCCAGCGTTGCGCCAGCTTGGGGAAGAAACCATACCTCATGACAAAACCTCGAATAAAACCACTGCAGGAGGGGAAGGCCGACGGCGCGCCTGATGAATGCCTGATACCGCTCTTGTTATCCCCGAAAACGCCCCGTATTGTATCGGGCTTGCCCGGGAGATGGAGTCTTTCGGGTTAATTTTTTCAGGAGTTTTTATGGGTTATGAGTGGCTGGCCCTCGCGTCGGCCAGTTTATGGGCAATTGCAGCGCTAATTTCGGTCAAACCGGCCCGTCATCTCGGCGCATTTGCCTACAGCCGCTGGCGCATGTTTCTGGTCAGCCTGATGCTCGGCACCATGAGTCTGCTCACCGGTGGCTGGCAAACCCTCACCGCAAGCGCCCTGCCCCTGCTCGCCATCTCGGGGCTGGTCGGCATCTTCGTGGGCGATACGGCGCTGTTTGCCTGCATGAACCGGCTGGGGCCAAGACGCAGTGCCCTGCTCTTCTCCTGCCATGCGCTGTTTTCCGCCCTGCTTGGGCTGTGGCTCTTTAATGAACAGCTGACAGGCTGGCGACTGCTGGGGGCCATGCTGGTCTTTGCTGGCGTGATGCTGGCGATCCTGTTTGGCAGACGCAGTAGCAGCAACGAGTGGGAGCAGATCCGTGGCAATCTGGCGCTGGGGATTGGCCTTGGCCTGACGGCGGCACTGTGTCAGAGCGTGGGGGCCATCATCGCCAAGCCGGTGATGATGAGTGGTGAGGTGGATGCGGTGAGTGCATCGGGTATCCGAATGGGCAGTGCCCTGCTGGCCCACTGCGTCCTGCGGCTTGGGCGCTTGCCGCTGGCCATGCCGCTCAAACCGGTCAATCGCCAGATCCTCGCCATGATTGCCACCAACGGTTTTCTGGCGATGGGGCTGGGGATGACGCTGATCCTGATGGCGCTGCGGCAGGGCGAGGTGGGCATGGTGGCCATTCTCTCCTCTACCACACCGGTACTGCTGCTGCCGCTGTTGTGGTGGCACTCGGGGGAGCGGCCATCCATTGCCGCCTGGGCGGGGGCACTGATTGCCACCCTGGGCACCGCGCTGGTGCTGGGTTTCAGCACTCACTGACACCCGGCCCCCCCTGATCAGAACAGGGCAATCTCCTCAGCGGTCAGCTCGCGGTATTCACCGGGTGCCAGATCTTCATCCAGCGTCAAACCGCCCACCCGCTCGCGATGCAAGCCAACGACCTTGTTGCCGATGGAGGCAAACATCCGCTTGACCTGATGGTACTTGCCTTCGTGGATGGTCAGGCGGGCCTCGCACTCGCCGAGAATTTCCAGCTGGGCAGGACGGGTTTTATCGGTCTCGTTACGCAGGTAGACCCCTTCGGCGAACAGCTCGATTGCATCCGGGCTCACCGGATCGGCCAGCCAGACGTGATAGGTCTTGGCACACTCGTGGCGCGGCGAGGTGATGCGGTGGGACCATTGACCGTCATCGGTCACCAGCACCAGACCCGTGGTATCGAGGTCGAGGCGACCCACTACGTGCAGCTTGCCCATCGCCGGTTCATCCATCAGGAAGAAGACGGTCGGGTGATCCGGATCCTCGTTGGAGCAGACATACCCTTCCGGCTTGTGCAGCATGAAATAGCGGTTGCGCTGCTCCAGCGTCAGCAGCACGCCGTCAAACTCGATCTGGCTCTGCTCATTGATATGGAAGGCGGGCTGCTTGACCACAATACCATCCACCATGACCTCGCCCTGACGGATCAGTTTGCCTGCCAGCGAGCGGGTCAAATCGGAACAATCGCACAGAAATTTATCAAGCCGCATTCACAACCTCGGAGTCCAACAAGTAAAGGGGCGTCATTATATCGGGCGGGGGCGACAACGCCACTGTTAAGGGGTTGCCAATTATGACGAACTGGTCATCCGATGTTACACTTCTCCGGTGTGATCCATCCGCACGATACTCATAATAATAAGAGTCAGGAAGCCCTCATGAAGTCTCAAGCATCCTATCCCGTCATTCCCGTCAACCAGCTGAAACCCGGCATGTATGTCATTGCTATCGCCAGCCAGACAGGTGGGATGGAGATCGCCCAGATGGGCTTGGTGACCAGCGTGGCGCAAATTGCCAATCTGGTGCGTCAGGGGGTGCTCACGGTACGCATCGATCTGGCCCGCAGCAAGCTGGGCAGTACCGAGAGTGACGCCGTTACCTCCCCCGATCTCAATGCCAACAGCGCCCAGGTAGGGCGCCGGGCCAGTGCCAACGGCGAAGGACGGGAGCTTAAAATCCGCCGCCTCTATCAGGAAGCGCGCGAGCTGCAAGGCAAGTTCATTCGCCACCTCAAAGCGGGTGAGCCCATCGACATCACTCCGCTCGCCAAAGTCGCCGAGGAGATGGTGGACACCATGTTCACCCATGGCGATGCCATGCTCTGCCTGGCCCGTATTCGTGCCAAGGATGCCTATCTGATGGAGCACTCCATGAACGTGGCCATCCTGCTGGCCAACTTCGGCCGTTATCTGGGGCTGGAGCGCAGCGTGCTCAAGGAGTTGACTCTGGGAGGGCTGTTGCACGACGTGGGCAAGATCATGACGCCGGACGAGGTGCTCAACAAACCGGGCAAGCTGACCGACGAGGAGTTTGCCATCATGCGCCAGCATGTGGTGCATAGCTACGACATTCTCCGCAATACCCCCGGCATCACCCCAACCATGCTGGAAGTAGCCGCCAACCACCACGAGCGGCTCGATGGTACTGGCTACCCGCAGCGGCTGAAGGGGGATGAACTCTCCCTCTATACCCGCATGAGCGGTGTTGTCGATGTCTATGACGCAGTAACTGCCGACAGAGTCTACAAGGCTGGCATGCAACCCACCCAGGCCTTTCGCATTCTGCTAAAGGGAGTCAACCAGCACTTCGATGCCGAACTGGTCACCAAGTTCATCAAGTGCATGGGGGTCTATCCGGTGGGAACGCTGGTACAGCTTTCAAACCAGCGGTTGGCCATCGTGATGCAGCGCAACGAGCAGCAGCCGCTCAAGCCGGTGGTCAAGGTGATCTATCACGCTTCCCAGCGCCACTACCTCGATGTGCAGTGGCTGGATCTGGCCAGATCGAGTGTGAAGGAGAGCATCGAGTGCACGGTCGACCCCAAAGAGTTTGGCATCAACCTCACCAACTTCTTCTAACTCTGTCCTCACGACTGGCGCTGGCTATCGAGCCAGTGCCGGATCAGAAACTCCTCATCCAACGGCGAGAGATCGAAACGCAGGCTGGCCTCTTCGATGGCGGCGATATCGTACTGGTGGTGCTCACTGAGCCAGCGCACCGCACGTCGCAGATCTTCACCATGGGGGAGCAGCAGATGGTCGCTCATGGGATACCTCCGGTAGATCGCAAGGCAGCCAGCGCATCTGACTGCCTATTACAAGTCTAGTCGGTCAATCCCAATCCCCTCCTGCGTCTCCTCACCCTCCCCCATCTGTCACTGCAATCAGGCAATCAGCGACCGAAAGCGCGCTGCCAATCCTGATCGAACTTCACCAGCGCCGCATCCACCGCTGGCACGTTCATCAGCTGCTCCGCCACATCGAGCGGCAGAGTGATGGACTGGCAACCCACCAGCAGGCAGTCGAGCGCCTGGCGCGGGGTACGGAACGATGCCGCCAGCACCTTGCTGTTCGGCGCGTGCAGCGCAAGCAGCTGTTGCAGCTCCTGCACGGTGGCGATGCCGTCACCCCCCTGGGCATCCAGCCGGTTGACGTAGGGCGCCACGTACTCTGCCCCCGCCACCGCCGCCAGCCAACCCTGCAGCGGGGTATAGACAGCGGTGCCCAAAGTCGGCACACCGTTGGCGGTCAGGCTCTTGATGGCCGCCAGCCCCTCTGCGCATACCGGGATTTTGATCACCAGATCCGGGTCCAGCTCACGCAGAGCGAACGCCTCGCGCACCATCTCGGTTTCGGTTTTGGCCATCACCTGGGCAAACAGGCGCGCCTTGGGCCCCAGCACATCGCGCAAGGCGGGCAGCAGCTCACAGAGCGGCAATCCCCCGGCGGCGGTAATGGAAGGATTGGTGGTGACACCGGCCAACGGCAGGATCCGTGACCAGCGACGCACTGCCGCCACATCGGCGGTATCGAGATACAGCTCCATCTCTAACTCCTTAACGGGATGTTCAATATGTCGCCATTCTAGCGAGAAAACATCTGCAAACAGCTTGATCGAAATCAAATCAACTTTCGAATGAAAGCAAATAGAATGCAAATACAAAAGGAGGCGGTATGATTTTCGACCTGCAACGATATTCAACTCACGATGGCCCCGGCATTCGCACCCTGGTGTTTCTCAAGGGGTGCTCGCTGGCCTGTCGCTGGTGTCAAAACCCGGAAAGCCGCTCTCCCAAGCCGGACATACTACTCGACCGGCGCCAGTGCATCGAGGGATGCCAGCTCTGCAGCCAGGCTTGTCCGGCAATCTTGCGTGACAGCGAGGGCATCCAGCTCAGCCGTTCTGCCCTCAAGGCCGATGATATGGAACGGCTGCGCGGCCTCTGCCCAAGCGAAGCGCTGCAGGTGTGCGGCCGCGATGAAACCCTGGATACCCTGATGGACACCATCTTGCGGGATCGCCCCTTCTTCGAGCGCAGCGGCGGTGGCGTCACCCTCTCAGGTGGCGAACCGTTTATGCAGCCCGAATTTGCTGCCAACCTGCTGGCCCGCTGCAAGGCCGAAGGGCTGCACACCGCGGTCGAGAGCTGCCTGCATGTGCCCTGGCACCAGATTGAGCAAAGCCTTCCCTCACTGGATCTGCTGCTGGCGGACCTCAAACACGTGGATAAAGAACGTTTCTTCCACTGGACCCGCGGCAAGGTGGAGTTGCCCATCGCGAACCTCAAGCGCCTCGCCGAGCGCGGCGTGCCGATGCAGATCCGGGTGCCACTCATTCCCGGCTTCAATGCCGACCACGCATCGATCGAAGCCATCACCGACACCGCTGCCAGCCTCGGCACGGTGCAGGAGATCCACTTCCTCCCCTACCACACGCTGGGGATGGGCAAATATGCCCTGCTGGATCTGCCCTATCAGGCGCCTGAGACACCGTTTGACGACCCCGATTTACTCCACTTTGCCCACGCATACGCCCAACGTCAGGGGCTGACCCCTGTGACCAGAGGATAAGATCATGACCCAGCTCGACCTCAATACCCTGAGCCCGCGGATCCGCGCCCACAAAGAGAGCCTGATCCACATCGTTCAGCCGCCGGTCTGTACCGAGCGGGCCCGCCACTATACCGAGGCCTATCAGACTCATCTCGCCCGGCCGCTGCCGGTGCGCCGCGCCCTGGCTCTGGCCCATCACCTCAAGGAACGCACCATCTGGATCAAGCACGACGAGCTGATCGTCGGCAATCAGGCCAGTCAGGTACGGGCGGCGCCGCTCTTTCCCGAATACACGGTGAGCTGGATTGAGAAGGAGGTCGACGAGCTGGCAGATCGCCCCGGCGCCGGTTTTGCAGTCAGCGAAACCGACAAGGCGATCATCCACGCCCTCACCCCCTTCTGGCGCGGCCAGACGGTGCAGGATCGCTGCTTCGGCCTCTTTACCGACGAGCAGAAAGCGCTGCTGGAGAGCGGCATCATCAAGGCCGAGGGCAACATGACCTCGGGGGATGCCCACCTCGCGGTCAACTATGAGGAGCTGCTCACGCTGGGGCTCGATGGCTTCAAGGCCAAGGTGGCCGAGCGCCGCAGTCGGCTGGATTTGGCGGATTGGGCCGATCTGCAGCGCGAGCAGTTCCTGCACGCCGTCGCCATCACTCTGGATGCGGTCAGCGCTCACATCTCGCGCTACGCCGCACTTGCCCATGATATGGCAGCACAAGAATCTCGCCCCGAGCGCCGAAACGAGCTTGAGACCATCGCGCTCAACTGCGCCCACATCGCCCACCAGCCCCCCGAGACCTTCTGGCAGGCGCTGCAGCTCTGCTACTTTATCCAGCTCATCCTGCAGATCGAATCCAACGGTCACTCGGTGTCGTTTGGCCGGATGGATCAGTACCTCTACCCCTGGTATCGCCGCGAGGTGGAATTGTCGGAATCCCTGCCTCGGACGCGCGCCATCGAGCTGCTGCAAGGGTGCTGGCTCAAGTTGCTGGAGGTGAACAAGATCCGCTCCGGCACCCACTCCAAGGCATCCGCCGGCAGCCCGCTCTATCAGAACGTCACCATCGGCGGCCAGAACTGGCGGGATGGTGCAGCCCATGACGCGGTCAATGGCCTCTCCTACGCGATTCTGGAGTCCTGTGGCCAGCTGCGCTCCACCCAGCCCAACCTCTCGGTGCGCTACCACGCCGGGATGAGCGAGGATTTCCTCGACGCCTGCATTCAAGTGATCCGCTGCGGCTTTGGCATGCCCGCCTTCAACAACGACGAGGTGGTGATCCCCGAGTTCATCAAGCTCGGGGTGAGCGTGGAGGATGCCCACCACTACGCCGCCATCGGCTGCATCGAGACCGCCGTGCCCGGCAAGTGGGGCTACCGCTGCACCGGCATGAGCTTTATCAACTTCGCCCGCATCCTGCTGGCCTCCCTTGATGGTGGCCGCGATGCCACCACCGGCAAGGTCTTCCTGCCCCAATCCCAGTCGCTGCGGGAAGGGACCTTTGGCAACTTTGACGAGGTGATGGCCCGTTGGGATGAGCAGGTGCGCTACTTCACCCGCAAATCCATCGAGATCGACTGCGTGGTCGACAGCGTGCTGGAGGCTCAAGCCCATGACATCCTCTGCAGCACGTTGGTGGATGACTGCATCGAACGCGGCAAGACCATCAAGGAGGGGGGCGCCGTCTATGACTGGGTCTCAGGTCTGCAGGTGGGGATCGCCAACCTTGGTAACAGCCTGGCTGCCCTAAAGAAACTGGTGTTCGAACAGGGGATAGTGGATCAGCAAGAGCTGGCCGAAGCACTCGAGCAAGATTTTTCAGGACTGGCGGGGGAGCAGCTGCGCCAGCGCCTCACCAATGCCGCCCCCAAATATGGCAACGATCTGGATGAGGTAGACATGCTGCTGGTAAAGGCTTACCAGAGCTACATCGACGAGCTCAAGGGGCTGCACAACACCCGCTTCGGCCGCGGCCCCATCGGCGGTACCTACTATGCGGGCACCTCCTCCATCTCCGCCAACGTGCCGTTCGGTGCCGCCACCATGGCCACCCCGGATGGCCGCCACGCCCGCACGCCGCTGGCGGAAGGGGCCAGCCCCTCGTCGGGTTCGGATCGTCTCGGCCCGACGGCGGTGTTCAACTCCATCGGCAAGCTGCCCACGGCGGCCATCCTCGGCGGGGTGCTGCTCAACCAGAAGCTGAGTCCGGCGAGCCTTGAGAACGAGCGGGACAAGGCCAAGCTGATGAGCCTGCTGCGCACCTTCTTCGAGGTGCACAAGGGGTGGCACGTGCAGTACAACATCGTCTCGCGGGAAACCCTGCTGGCAGCCAAGGCCAATCCGGATCAATACCGGGATCTGGTGGTACGGGTGGCGGGCTATTCAGCCTTCTTCACCGCCTTATCCCCGGATGCGCAAGATGATATCATCGCCCGCACCGAGCACAGTCTCTGACGGGGCGCTCCCCATGGCGCCTGTGACGTCATATGATTGGCAAGCCACCCTCGGGTGGCTTGCCGCTATCCACCACCTTGCATGCGAGCGCACCATGAATCCACGCCACCAACTGATCCTCACTCTGGTCCATCAGGCTCGCAAGATGAGCGTGAGTGAACTCTCCCGACACACAGGTGTGTCTGAGGTGACGGTGCGCAACGACCTCACCGCGCTGGAGAAACAGGGACTGCTCAGACGGGTACACGGCTCGGCCATGGCGCTGGAGACCGATGACCCCGATGCCCGGATGAACATCAACTACCTGCTCAAGGAGCGCCTCGCCGAGCGGGCCGCCCAGCTGGTGGAAGATGGCGAAACGGTCTTTATCGAAGGGGGCAGTGCCAACGCCATGCTGGCGCGCCATCTGGCCCTGCACAAACGGGTCACCATCATCACCATCAGCAGCTATATCGCCCATCTGCTCAAAGATACCCCGGCTCAGGTGGTGCTGCTCGGCGGGCTGTTCCAGCATCAGAGCGAGAGCGTGGTGGGGCCGCTCACGCGCCTCTGCATCGAGCAGGTGCACTTCTCCAAGGCCTTTATCGGGGTCGACGGTTTTCATCCCGAGATGGGCTTTACCGGCCGCGACATGATGCGGGCCGACGTGGTCAACAGCGTGCTGGCCAAGGGGATGACCAATGTGGTGATCACCGACAGCAGCAAATTTGGCGCCATCCACCCGAGCCAGCTTGGCGCGCCGGGCCAGATCAAGGTGCTGGTTACCGACGATGCCCTGCCCGCCCCCATGCGGGCCACCCTGGCCGCACGCGGCATCACAGTGCACTGCGTCTCTGCCTGAATCGCACCTGGCCCCCGTTGCCGGGTTGCTCCCCCGCCGGTCGGCTTGACGGCGCCCACCCTGGCGGGGGTATGCTCGTCCTCTTTTGGCCTCTCATGGCAGAGGCCACAGACCGAAGGACACCGCATGCACACCAAAGACAAGTTTCTGGCCGCTCTGGTCATCCTCTGCTGGGGGCTTAACTTCGTGGCCATCAAGTGGGGGCTGGAGGGGATCCCCCCACTGCTGCTGGGTGCGCTGCGCTTTATCGGCGTGGTCTTCCCCGCCATCTTGCTGGTACCCAAACCCGCCATGCCCTGGCGCTGGCTGCTGGCCTATGGCGGCGCCATCAGCCTCGGTCAATTCGCATTTTTGTTCAGTGCCATGAAATTCGGCATGCCCGCAGGTATGGCCTCGCTGGTGCTGCAATCCCAGGTGGTGTTCACCCTGCTTTTTGCAATGATCTGGCTGGGGGAGCGCTGGCAATCCCACCACTGGGTGGCGCTGCCCTTGGCGGGATTCGGCCTCTATCTCATCGCCACTCACGGTGAAGGCAACCTGACCTTGCTCGGGTTTATCCTGACGCTGTGTGCCGCCGCCTGTTGGGGCCTTGGCAACGTCATCAATCGCCAGATTGGTCTGCGCTACCAGACCACGCTGCCGAGCCTGATCGCCTGGGGCGGTCTGGTGCCCATCCTGCCATTTTTCGCCCTCTCCTGGCTGTTCGAAGGGCCGGAGCTGATGGCCAGCAGCCTGCGCGACTTCAGCTGGCAGGGATTGCTGTGCGTGCTCTATCTCTCGTATGTCGCGACCTGGCTGGGTTACGGCCTGTGGGGACGACTGCTGATGCGCTATCCGGTGGCGCAGGTGGCACCGCTCTCCCTGCTGATCCCCTGTGTCGGCATGGTCACGGCAGCGCTGCTGCTCGATGAACATCCAACACCCTTGCAGTGGCTGGGCTCAGCTCTGGTGCTGCTCGGCTTTGTGGTCCATCTGCTGGGTAGCCGACTGCGCTGGTTCAAACCACAGAGAGCGACATGATGAGCGCCTGCCCATTTACGCTATTTCATTGACCTGACAGGATAAAATTTTCATGATGAGCCAGTCCCCATCGGGACTGACATCACCAGTGTGTGATCTGCAGGAAGCAGACTTCAGGAGAGCAAGGACATGCCATCGACCATCACCGCCGGGGGGCGCCGCCTCCCCCCTATCATTCGCGCCACCGCCATCACCCTGACCCTGTGCTGGAGCCCGTTTGGCTGGAGTGCCACACTGCCCGCTGACTTGAAGTGGGAGAGCAACAACCAGGACCCTCTCTATGCCGATCCGGCCGCCAAACGCGGCGGCACCTTTCGCACCTTTATGACCAGCTTCCCCCTGACCCTGCGCAAATATGGCCCCGACTCCAACGGCGGCTTTGCCGGTTACGTGCGGGAAACCAACCTGCCACTGCTGAGCACTCATCCCGTCACCGGCAACCCCATGCCGATGCTGGCAAACGAGTGGGCCTTCGGCGCCGACAACAAGACCCTCTATTTTCGCATCAATCCCAAGGCACGCTGGTCAGATGGCCAACCGGTCACCGCCGATGACTGGCTCTTTACCCTCAAGATGATGCGCAGCAAGGAGATCAACGACCCCTGGTACAACAACTACTACAGCACCCAGATAGCAGACATAACCAAGTTTGATGATCACACCCTGGCCATCACCAGCGGCACCGAAAAGAGCCGCCAGGATCTGCTCGAATCGCTGCCCATCAGCCCGGAGCCGAGCCACGCCATCAAGCTCACCGCCAACTGGGTCAAGGAGTACAACTGGAAGGTGTTGCCGGTCACCGGTCCCTATCAGATCGATCAGGTGAAAAAGGGCAAATCGGTCACCTTCAAGCGGATTGAAAACTGGTGGGGGGATGACGAGCGCTACTTCCAGCATCGCTTCAATCCTGCGCGGATCGAGATCAAGGTGCTCAGGGATCTGAACATCGCCTGGCAGCACTTCCTGCGCGGCGATCTCGACAGCTTCCCGCTGGTGATCCCCAACTGGTGGCACGACAAGACCAACACCGCCGAGTTCGAGAAGGGGTATATCGAGCGGCGCTGGTTCTACAACCAGACCCCGCAACCGCCGATGGGGCTCTATCTCAACACCGCCGATCCGCTGCTGCGCAATCTCGATGTTCGCCTCGGCATCCAGCATGCCCTCAATTTCGACAGAATGCTCGCTACCCTACTGCGGGGGGATTACCAACGCCTCAACAGCTATGGCTCAGGTCAGGGTGAATTTACCAACAGCGAGATCAAGGCCCGTCCGTTCGATCCCCAACTGGCACGGGAATACTTTGCCAAGGCAGGCTTTAACAAAGTGGGGCCGCAGGGGATTTTGCAAAACGACAAGGGGCAGTCACTGACCCTCGCCATCACCTACACCACCGCAGAGCACGCCCAGCGGCTCACACTGCTGCGGGAAGAGGCCAAAAAGGCGGGGCTTAATCTGGAGCTCAACCTGATGGATGCATCGGCCGGTTTCAAATCGATGCTGGAGAAAAAGCACCAGAGCGCCTTGATGGCCTGGGCGGGTAGCCGCTATCCCGCCTATTGGGAGTTCTTCCACAAGGTCAACGCCAACAAGCCCCAGACCAACAACATCATGAACATCGATGACGACGCCATCACAGCCTTGGTGGAGCAGTATGACAAGGAGTTCGACTTTGCCAAAAAAGCGGCCCTGTCACGGCAGATCCAGCAGCGGCTCTATGAGCTGGCCAGCTTCGTGCCTGCGTATCAGGTGCCCTACACCCGGGAAGGGGCATGGCGCTGGATCAAACTGCCAAAAGTACCAGCAACGCCCAAGAGCGAGCAGCTCTATTGGCCACTCGGTGGCGACAACAGCGGTTACAGCTATGGCGGTCTGCTGTGGATTGATGAAGAGCTAAAATCCGAGACCAGGGCAGCCATCAAGAGTGGCAAGACTTTCCCGGCCGAGCCCATCATCGACACCACCTATCGCCAGCCCTGATAGCCACAACTCGTTTGGCAAACAGACCTAAAACAAAGACCCCGCCAGATAGCGGGGTCTTTGTTGGCAACCGGTGTTGCGAATAGCTCGGTGATCAGCCGCGTTTGGCCTGCTTCTCGGCAATGGCGTCAGCCACGTCAGCCGGCTCCAGTACGATGCCTTCCTGATCCGGGGTCGGGAACACGGCAACACACAGCTCGTCCTGCTCCATGCCGTCAATCCACCGCTCCAGCCACACCTTGAGGGTGATGGACTGTGGTTTGCAATCGGCCCACTCGCCTTCGGCCCACGCCTTGGCGTACTCCGGGTGCGGCCATACCGGGATGCAATCTTCATCATCGGTGGTCAGCATCATGACGCCATGCTCGTCAGTGAGGACGAACAGCTCTTCATGCTCGACCAGCTTGCTGATGAAGTGATCGTAACGGTAGTCAGCGTTCAGTTGCAGCGCGGCATTGCGCTCGGTGTCGCTCAGTTCATAGCTCATTGGCCAAGTCTCTCTCTCGATAAAGGGCGCCATGTTCACATCTTGTGGTCAGCTTGTCCAGCTTGCCGCCTCCTGACTCCCGTCGGGGAAACAGCAACGCTCATAAGGATAGAGCAGGGCGGCGAATAAAACGTCTCACCCACCTTCCAGACCTGATTAAAAGGTCGGGGTGATCAGCTCTACATCAGGTTGCTCGCTCAACTTCTGTCGCAGCCAGTAGGCAGACTCTACTTCGACGAAACAGAGTTGATCCCGACCGTCAGCCGCACTTTTCATCAACTGCTCAAATCGCTGCTGTTGTTGTTGCTCCCAGAGAGCGGCAAGCTTTTCGCCATGGGCCTCATCCACCACTTCGCGACGAAGTTCGAACAAATTATCTGTGATCGGGCTGTTGATCTTGCCCGCGCTATGCCAGTACATCTGCAAGTTGTCCATCATCTCGGTGTCGTAGTTGGCCAGCGCATCCAGCTCCGCAGTCGCCCCTTCCTGACCAGATATAAAATCGCACCAACCGGCATCGAGATTTGCCAGCTCGCGGGCGCGAGCCCCTTTAGCATGTTTGCGAAGATGGGTAATGTCGCCCCCCTTGCGGGCAGGTAGCCACACCTCTCCCTCATGGCCCTCCAACAAGGAGGTCAGCAAGGAGACTGGGTAAACAGGGAAAGTGGCGGTGTGTGAATGCAGCAGGGATACCAGCGTGATCTTGACCATGAGCAATACCTTGGACTGGGCGAACAGCCGCCAATGGACCGTCCGATATAAAGAATTCCCCTATCCTACCACGTTTGGCCCGGCTCGGCCCTTGGCGAAGCTGTCAGCCAACCATCTGATTACGCCGAAAAAAACAGCATTTGAAACGCAGCATCCAGCCAAAGATCAATAATTTGAGCCAGCCCCCACTAAAGTGGATCCGGGGATGCTAGTTTGCATACATCTTTAGCGTAAGGAGTAAATCCATGATTGGGATCGACCAGGTTTCTAACGAATTCGTGAACGATTTGAAAATACTGGCATGCTTTGATCCGGCCAACATGAGCTTGGGGATTAAATTACGCAGCGATATGTCTGAAGAGTTGTGCCAGGCGGCAGCCCGTCTGCATCAACAGGGGCTCATCAGCGCAGAAGATGGCGGCTATCTCACCCCGTTTGGCATGACCATGGTTGAACACCTGCAACATCTACTGGTCGCACTCAAACCACTTTGATCGGCTGTGGTGCCCAAAGTGAAAAGTTGAGTAGCTCCCAGCGCTCCCCTTGGTGAAGATGACAGGCAAACAGCAAAGGACCTTCGGGTCCTTTTACTTTACCATCCACCAGCCACTCCCCCTCCCTTTCAGGGACCAGTCGCGCATTCACCTCATCAGGTTGCTGTGCGGCACCCATCCGGATCTGGACAAATTGCTGGCAGATCACCTGCGCTTCCATCGCGGATTGAACCGGTACCGGCGTATCTGAAGTCGGAGTCAAGGTGGCAGCAAGCAAGAGCGATAGCAGCATGATTCAGCACATGGGAGTCAGTAGCAGAAGCCAGATAAACAAAAAGCCGTGGCACCAGAGGTACCACGGCTTTCTTAAATTCTGTAAGAATTACAGAGCGGTTACGTTCTCAGCCTGCGGGCCTTTCTGACCTTGGGTCACAGAGAACTGTACGCGCTGACCTTCAGCCAGGGTACGGAAACCGTTACCTTGAATGGCGCTGAAGTGAACGAAAACGTCCGGGCCGTTTTCTTGCTGGATGAAGCCAAAACCTTTGGTTTCGTTGAAAAACTTAACGGTACCGGTGATCATGTTAGACATATCTTTTAAACCTGTATTCAAAATAATTACTTATGCTTTTCAGCGGGTAAAGCTCAAAAAACGGGATTAACTTATGAACAACAGGACAAGATGTGAAACATCGTATTCATTGACATAACTATCGCCCTTTCAAGCTGGTTTGGATTATACGTGGCTTTGTAGATTACGCAAACAAATTTGTGCCCTGCCAACGGCAGGGCACAAACTGTTATAAGGTCGCTGCTTCCAACGCTTCGACCAGCGCTTTGAGAAAACGAGCCGCCTCCCCGCCAGTACAGGCTCTGTGGTCAAATGTCATCGACAGCGGCAATGCTCTGACGGGACGCGCTTCACCATGGATGAACACCACTTTTTCGAACAGTTTGCCTGCCCCTATGATGGCCACCTGCGGCGGCGTCACGATGGGGCTGGCATAGCGGCCTGCGATGGCGCCGAAGTTGGTGAGCGTAATGGTCGCCCCCTGCAACATCTCGCGCGGCACGGCGCGCGCCTTCACATCGGCGATCATCCGATCCAGCCCCTGCCGGATATCCGCCCCCTCCCGCTCGGCCACGTTCTCCATCACCGGCACATAAAGGCCATGCTTTGAATCCACCGCGATGGCCACATTGACCTCTTTGAACAGCCGCCGTGACAGGGTGTCGCCATCAAACCAGGCATTCATCGAGGGCTCGGCGCGGCACGCCACGCCAATGGCCTTGATAAGGCGCACCGTCACATCCTCATCAGGCCGCCAGTGACGCAAATCCACCTCATCGGTGATGCTGACCGGCACCACAGTCTGATGAGAGAGCTCCATCGCCTTGGCCATGGCACGCCGTGACCCTTTGAGGAATTCGTTGCCACTGCTCTGCTGTGACTCGAATGCCTGCTGCACATCCAGCTCGGTCACCATGCCGCCGCTGCCACTTCCCTTGAGCCGGTCGATATCCAGACCCAGTTTTTGTGCCAGCAGTCGCACCGCTGGCATGGCTTGCACCAGCGCTCCCCCCGGGGCAATGGCCCCCACCACGAAGTGATCCTCGATATGCTGCTGATGGGCGCTCACCTTGCCCACCACAGTGCCATCATCTTCGCCCCCCTCGAACTCCACCAGCGGCGCACCGATATGGAGGATATCCCCCTCGGCGCCGCAGAGACGGGCAATCACCCCGGCTACCGGAGAGGGTACATCCACCAGCGCCTTGGCCGTTTCCACCGACAAGAGCACCTGATCGACCGCAACGGTATCACCGGCACTCACCTTCCATTCGACGATCTCGGCTTCGGCCAACCCTTCACCCAGATCCGGTAATTTGAAAAATTTCATAGCCACTGGTTCTCCATCAGCTGGTGAGCCGCATCGGCGATATCCTGCTCGGTGATGAGGTAATACGCTTCGTTGCGATAGTAGGGAACAGCTGCATCCACCCCGGTCAACCGTTTGGGTGGCGCCTTGAGGCTGGGAAGTGTCTGCTCGGTCACCCGCGCCACGATTTCGGCCCCGACCCCGAAGCTGCCGCACGCCTCGTGTACCACCAGTAAACGGCCGGTCTTGCGTACCGAGGTGAGGATGGTCTCCATATCCAGCGGCTTGATGGTGGCCAGATCCAGCACCTCGCACTGGATATCCTGCTCGGCCAGCAGGTTCGCCGCCCGCATCACCTCCTGAATGCAGGCCCCCCAGGCCACTACCGTGATATCCCGGCCCGGGCGCAGGGTGAAACAGACATCCAGCGGCAAGCCGACACCGTCATCCACCACCTCGGATTTCATCGAGCGATAGATGCGGTCAGGTTCAAAAAACATCACGGGATCCGGATCGCGGATGGCGGAGAGCAGCAGGCCATAAGCACGTCTCGGGCTGGAGGGGATCACCACCCGTAGCCCCGGAATATGGGCAAACAGCGCCTCGACACTCTCGCTGTGGTGTTCTGGCGAGTGAATGCCCGCGCCATACGGGGAGCGATAGACAAGGGGACAGGAGAGGCGGCCACGGGTGCGGTTTCGCATCCGCGCCGCCTGACAGATGATCTGCTCCATCCCAGGGAAGATGAAACCCTGAAACTGGAACTCAGCCACCGGCTTGAGCCCCTGGGTCGCCATGCCGACCGCCACCCCGGCGATTAATCCCTCGGCCAGCGGCGTGTCGATCACCCGCTTGAAACCGAACTTGTCGCGCAGGCCCACGGTGGCGCGAAACACCCCGCCGTTGACCCCCACATCCTCGCCGAGCACCACCACATCCGGGTCGTGCTCCATCTCGTAGTGAAGGGCCATGTTGACCGCTTCCAGCAAACTGATCTCACTCATGGCCAACCTCCTGCTTCATCCCCTTGGCAATCACTCGCTCGCGCTGGGGCACGAGTTCGGCGGGCAGGCTGGCGTAGTGATAATCGAGCATCGCCTCCGGCGGCTGGGGCGCCATCGCCTCATAACGGGCGACCGCCTGCTCTACCTCTCGGGTAGCCTCCGCCAGCAGGCTCTGCTCCTGCTCCTCATCCCACCACCCTTTGCTATGCATAAACTGGCGTAGCCGCTTGACCGGCTCTTTCGCCCAGGCGGCCTCGACCTCGGCCCCATCGCGATAACGAGTGGCATCGTCGGCCGTGGTGTGATCGCCGAGGCGATAACTGACCGCTTCTATCAGGGTCGGCCCCTTGCCGCTGCGGGCCCGTTCGACGGCACTGCGGGCGGCATCGTAGACCGCCACCACATCATTGCCATCCACCTGCAGACTGCGCACCCCGGCGCCAATCCCCTTCTGGGCCAGCGTAGGAGCGCTCGATTGCAGTTTGCGTGGCACCGAGATGGCCCACTGGTTGTTGTTGACGATGATGACCATCGGCAGGTGCCAGACACCGGCGCAGTTGAGCCCCTCCAGAAAATCCCCCTTGGAGGTACCGCCATCGCCGATGGTGACTACGGCAACCCGCGGTTGATTACGCAGTTTGAAGGCCGAGGCAATACCGCAGGCGTGGGTGATCTGGGTGGCGATGGGGACGCAGATGGGGAGATCTTCAGAGGGAGTCCCATCGGGTTTGAGAAAATAACTGCCCCGCTCGTCCCCCCCCCAATATTGCAGGTTTTTCTCCATCGGCACGCCCCGCACATAGAGGGTGGGCATGTCTCGATAGTAGGGAACGTAGACATCCTGCGGCTGCATGGCGAGACCAATGCCAATCCCCACGGCTTCTGCGCCGAGATGGGAGGGAAAAGTACCGAGTTTGCCGGTTCGTTGCAGCGCAATCGCTTTTTTGTCATAGCTGCGCACCATCACCATATTGCGGTAGAAGGTGTGCAGTATCGCCTTGTCCAGCCAGGTCGGTAAGGTGGCGACCGGGCACCCTTCCGCATCGAGGTAACGAAGGAAAGGGATGTCGACATGGGTCATAACTGGCTCCTTGCCGTTGTGAGCGTCACCGATGCTGGTGACACCTAGATGTAAATACCTTGTTAAATAAAAAGCAAAGGGATTTACTCAGGTAAGACCAGTAGAAACTTCTTTAAAGTAGCGAAGGAGCTGAATTTTCGGCGATGAGTGGCAAGGTATGCCGTAAATGGTGCAACTTTGCAGCACTGAACGCAGGATGCCAAATGTGAAAAAGGGGAGCCTTGCTCCCCCATTGAGTTACTTCAGTCAGCCGTTACTCCAACCAGCAGTTACGCCAACCACTGTTGCAGTTGGCGGGCCATGCCAACTGGCAGCAAGTGAGCGCGACTCAGCAAGTGGCTGCACCAGGGCTCGGCCAGCAAGGTCGGGCAAATTCGCATCTCCCGTCCCCGGTCAGCCACGCGCACCAACCTGTCGATAAGAGTCTCCAGCGGCGGATGCGTCGGCCAGTGGGGATAGAGGTCGGCAGTCGCGATCCCGGCCAGCTCGCACACTCGCTCCTCTTTCTCATCTCCCTTTCCATCAGCCATTGGCCAGGGGTGAAGCACCTGCAGCCAACCCGGCCGAGCGGCCTCCAGCAACTGGCCCAGCGTCGGCTGCGCAAAGTGGGGATCCCCTGCGACTTTGAGCAGATGGCGCGCCCCCGCCAGCACCACCACGCCGCGGGCGGGAAGTGCAAGAAGATCGTCGGCCAGCGCCTGATCCCGCCCACTGTTGTGTTGCTGCCATCGCTCCGGACTCATCTCCTGCCACTCGAATGAAGGCTCGCAGAGATGCACCCGCAGCCGCACATGTTCGGGGCGCGCCAGATTGCTCTGGCGCAGAGCGGAAAAGAGAGCCGGAAACTCGGGGGCCATCCAGGCGGGAAAGGCGCAGGAGTCAAGCCAGACCGGATAGAGCCGTGCCAGCGTCAGCGGCTCACCCTGCCAGCTCTCCTGCCCCGTCAGCCAGGCATCGAGCAAGCCCTGATGGCGGCGGTTGCCGCACTCCAGCACCAGATCGGTCATGACTCCCCAGAGCGCCGGATCGCAGAGCCAGGCGTGCTGGCGCCGGATAAAATCTGGGTGCCAATGCGGTTCCCCCAGCCCCACCAGTTTGCCCGCCAACAAAGCTTCCCGGATGGCGGCAACCGGGGTCATTCGTCCCCCTCCTGCCGGATGTGCGGTTGTTGCCCGACCCCATCGACCCGCTCACAAATAAGGGCGCCGATCTTCGCCAGCCAGTCGGGATGCACCATCTCCTGATGCAGACAGGGGAAGCGCTCATAGCGGATCTCCCCTTTTGTCAGCGACTCCCAACCGCGTCCATCCAGCCAGGGCTGGCGGGAGGCTGACGCCTCGATAAAGATCACCTCCCCGTGGTAGCAGTAGTCGACCGGCTGACGGATTAGCCGGTTGTTGTGGCCCACCAGCTCAATCATGGCGCTCACCACCTGCTCGTCGAGCATGGCCAACGCACTCCCCTCTGCCCCCAGCCGGGCCACCACCTCGTCACGAGTAAGGGAATCGAGCGCATCGTCCGCAACCGCAATGCCTCCCATCCGCAGCAGCGCATCGAGCATCCGCTGCTCGTCGGGCAACGGCTGGGTTTGCCACTGCTGACAGGGGTAGGCATCGAGCAGCAGCACCATGGCCACCTCTTGTCCCTGCTCTTGCAGCATGGCGGCCATCCGGTGCACCAGCATGCCCCCGAGGGACCAGCCGAGCAGCCAGTAGGGTCCCTCGCTCTGTTGACGACGCAGCTCGGTCACATAATCGAGCGCCAGCTCGTCGAAACTGGCGGGCAGCGGCGCATCCGGTTGGCAGAGCGCCCGCGCCTGCAGGGCATAGACCGCCATGTCGGTCGGCAGATGGGGCACCAGTGGCGCATAACACCAGCCGAGCCCCCCTGCGGGGTGGACGCAAAAGAGGGTGGGGCACGATGTGCCAGACTGCGTACCATGCGCCCGCAGGGGCAACAGCATGGGCATGGCCTCCCGCTCACCGCCAAGACGGCGCGCCAGCTGGGCGGGGCTAGGTGCTTCGAACAGGCTGGCCAGAGTGAGAGTCTGTCCGGTCGACTCTTCAATGCGCACCACCAGCTGTGCCGCCAGCAGGGAGTGGCCGCCGAGGGCAAAGAAGTTATCGTCGGCGCCGACCCGCGCCAGCCCCAGTACCTCGGCGAAGAGGCGACAGAGACGCTCCTCCAGCAGGGTTTTCGGCAGCGACTGACCGACCGCCGACGCCATATCGGGCAGCGGCAGCCCCTTGCGATCCAGCTTGCCATTGGGGGTAAGCGGCAGCTTGGCCAGGTTTACCAGGAGCCCCGGTACCATGTAGTCGGGCAACGCCGCGCCAAGGGCGGGTGCCAGCTCGGCCAGCGTCAGCTCTCTGCTATCTGCGGTCACCACATAGGCCACCAGACGGCGATCGCCGGGGGCAAATTCAGGGGCCAGCACCACCGCCTGCGCCACCCGGGGATGGCGCAGCAGCACCTGCTCGATCTCCTCCAGTTCGATGCGCTGGCCACGGATCTTCACCTGAAAATCGAGGCGCCCCAGATACTCGATGGCGCCATCCTCGCGCCAGGCGGCCAGATCGCCGCTGCGATAGAGCCGTCCCGCTCCGAAGGGGTTGGCAATAAAGCGCTCGGCGGTGAGCTCGGGCTGGCCAAAGTAGCCCTCTGCCACCTGCACGCCGCCGATCCAGAGCTCGCCTGCCACCCCGGGGGGCACCGGCTGCAACCAGGGGTCGAGAATGTGGATGCTGGTATTCCAGACCGGATAGCCGATGGGCACGCTGGTCACCGCCTCGTCTGCCCGGCAGGGATACCAGGTGACATCCACCGCCGCCTCGGTCGGGCCATAGAGGTTGTGCAGGGGGGCTGAGAATATCCCATACCAGCGCTGCACCAGATCCGCGGGCAGCGCCTCGCCGGAGCAAAATACCTGCCGCAGGGCGCGGCAACGAGCAGGCTCGGCCTGAGTGACAAAAATCTGCAGCATGGAGGGGACAAAGTGCAAGGTGGTGATCCCGGCCTGCTCAATCAGCTCGGCAAGGTAGGCGGGATCCTTGTGGCCGCCCGGTTTGGCGAGCACCAGCCGCGCCCCGGTCATAAAGGGCCAGAAAAACTCCCAGATGGAGACATCGAAACCGGCCGGGGTCTTTTGCAGCACCCGATCCGCCGGGCCGATGGGATACATGTGCTGCATCCAGAGCAGTCGGTTGACGATGGCGCCATGGCTCACCACCACCCCTTTGGGCCGACCGGTCGAGCCGGAGGTGTAGATGATGTAGGCCGCATCTTCCGGCTTGGGGGCTGGCAGCTCACAAGGTGCTATCGCCGCCACGTCTAGCGTCGCCAGCTGCTCTGCCACACCGGGGGCATCGAGGCAGACAAGTGGCGCGACCACATCGAGCGGCATCCGCAAGGTGCGACTGGTCAGCACCAGCGCAGGATCGCTGCTGGCGAGAATGTAGCCAATCCGCTCCGCCGGATAGTCCGGATCAACGGGTACATAGACGGCCCCCGCCGCCATGATAGCCTGCTGGGCGAGAATAAGCTCGGGAGAGCGCGGGATCACCACCGCCACCCGGCAACCGGGGCCCACGCCCCTCCCCGCCAGATAGCTGGCCAGCTGGCGGGTACGCTGGCGCAGCTCGGCCACACTCCAGCGCTCGGCGCCACACTCCAGCGCGATGACGCTCTGATCTGCCGCCGCCAGCCCCTCGGCCAGTAGTGCGCTCAGGGTGGTGGTCGGCAACGGATGGTCGGTTTGGTTCCAGCGCGCCAGCTCAACCTGCTCACAGGGCAGCAACAGCGGCAAGCGCACCGCCAGGGCCTCATCATCCGCCTCACTCCAGGCCGCCAGATAGGCTACTAGCCGGGCCAGATGACGTTCGCTCTCCTGTTGGCTGAAGCGCCCCTGATGTGCTTCTAGGGTCAGGGTCATCGCGCCTGCCTCCTCGGCAAAATAGAAGGCGCACTCCTCCACCGGCCCCGCCGCCAGCACCTGCACCTCGCCACGAACCTGGTTGTGTCCTTCACCAACGCTGAGGGTACGGGCAAAGGGCATCAGATTGACCTGAGGGCCAAACAGCGGCTGGCCCGGCTGACGCTGTTGCAACCACTCCTGACGGCAGCCCTGATGACGACGCAGGGCGGCAAATTGCCGCTCGACCTGTGCCTGCAACTCCCCTACCCGGCTGGTGCCGCTCAGCTCGATGCGCAGGGGCACCACATTGACCTTCATGCAAGGGGTATCGGCCGCCGCTGAGCCCAGCCGCCCCATCAGCGGAATACCCAGCACCACCTCGCCAGCGCCGCTCATTCGCTGCACATAGCTGGCCACTGCCGCCAGCAGCAAGCTGTAGGGGTGACAGGCCGAGCGACTCGCCCGCTCTACCAGTGCCTGCCACTGGCGGCCAGCCAGCCGCTGCTCAAGACGATATGTGGGGCCCGGCCCTTGCGCCGAGCGGCGGGAGAGCGACGCAGGATTCTCCACCCCAGCTAGCTGTTGGGTGAAGAAATCGCGATCCCGCGCGGCGCGCGGCGAATCCTGATAGGCCACCTCCTCGGCCAGCAGCTGCTGCTGGGTCGCATAACGGCAGGGGGCTGGCTGCTCGCCGGCACAGAGCGCCTCATACCAATTTGCCACCCGCTGGCAGAGCAGGCTCAGGCCAAAGCCGTCGATGGCGATATGGTGCACGGCGATAAACCAGGCCCACCGCCCCTCGCCAAGGCGATAGAGGGTGGTGGCAAACAGCGGCCCCTCGGCCAGATTGAAGGGGGCGGCCAACTGCGCACGCATCTCGGCCTGCGCGGCCGCAAGCGGGTCGGCTTCGCTACGCAGATCCCGCTCTGCCAGCTGCCAGCAAGCGGGGTTGGCCACCATCTGCGGGCCATCGGCAGTAGCCACAAATGCGCAGTGCAGACCGGGGATCTCGTCGATAGTCTGGCGCACCGCGCGGGTGAAGTGATGGGGAGCCAGCGCCCCCTCCAGCAGCCAGTACTCGCCGGTATTGCAGGCGGGGCTCTGCGGATATTTTTGCTGGGCAAACCATATGCCCGCCTGAGCGGTGGTAAGCGACCAGCGCGGCGGCTCCCCACGCTGATGGGTGGCGCGCATCGCCATTGTCTGTTCCATGGAAATGTCCTTGCGCAAACATCGAGCGGGCAGTGAGTTGCTCCTGCCCGCATGGCTGAAAAGCGAGGAGGCCAGGCCTCCTCCATAAAGTAGAGTGTCACACCTGCCAGATCGGCTGCGCGCGGGCTAGACCCCCAGAGTGGCACCGCCATCAACCACCAGATCCTGCAGGGTGATATGGCTGGCGGCATCGGAGGCGAGAAACAGCACGCTGGCGGCAACCTCGTCGGGGGTCCCAAGTTTGCCAAGGGGGATCCCCAGCTTGAACTGCCCGGGCAGACCCGCGATGGTACGCAGCTCTCCTTCCTGCTGCGCCGCCTCCCCCTCCTGCCACATGCCGTACAGCATGGGGGTACGGGTCGAGCCCGGCGACACCAGATTGCAGCGCACCCCATAGGGGGCAAGCTCCAACCCAGCCGTTTGGGTGAGGCTGGTCAGCGCCGCCTTGGAGGCGCCATAGATGCCCATCCCCACTCGCGGTACCCGACCGGCATTGGAAGAGACATTGACGATGGCGCCCCTGCGCCGTCCCTGAAACCAGGGGGTCAGAGCCCGCATCAGGTAGAAAGGAGCGAAGGTGTTGATGGCGAAGGTGCGCTGCAAGAGGGCGTCATCTACCTCATCGATCCTGCCGGTCGCCAGTACGCCGGCGACATTGACCAGCACATCGGGTCCCAGCCCCTCGTCCAGCAGCTGTTCGCAGCAGCGGGTCACGGCCTCGCTGTCGCTGACATCGATTACCACTCCCTTCACGTTGCCGGGCAGCGCCTCGACCAGTTGCAAATCGAACGCCACCACGCTGGCTCCCACCTCGGCAAAGGTACGTGCCACCGCATGGCCAATTCCCTGTGCCGCACCGGTTACCCAGACGGTTCTGCCTTGCCACTCGCTCATGGGGTGCACTCCGGTTCGCTGACGTGATCTTCGTTGACCTGATAAGCCGTGGCCTGACTGACATTAAGCTGACGGGAGAGGAGCCCCCACCAGTGAGCCAGGGTCGGCGTGCGGGCCAGCTCGGCCAGCTCCACCACCAGCCCCTGCTGACGCCACTCTTCCACCAGCCCCATCACCGCCAGCGAGTCGAGACCGTAGTCGAGCAAGTTGTCATCCTCGGTGGGCTGCTCCTGCTGCATCTCGGCGGGCAGCCGCACCAACACCTGAGCACGTAGCGACTCCCGAGTCAGGGGGCGTTTGCTGGCCGCCATCACCTCGGCCACGGTAATCACCCGACCCGCATTGCGGCTGACGTAGGAGAGCGCCAACAGATGATCCTCGCGGGAGAAGTCGGCGATGGCATCTGCCACCAGGAAGGGGCGGATATCGCGCATAAAAGCATCGACCGCCGTCTGCATCACCCCGATATGGCCGTAGATGCCGCAGATCACCAGCTGATCTCGCCCCCATTCGGCCATCAGCTCTGCCAGCGGCGAGCGGCAAAAAGCGCTGTAGCGCCACTTGGTCAGCACCGTATCCTGCGGCTCGGGTGCCAGCGCCGGAACGATGGGTTGACGCTCCGGCGCCCGGGTCAGCCCCGGCCCCCACATGTCATTGAGCAGCGCCCGATCTGCCTGACTCTGTTCGGCGGGCTGGGCGGTATAGACCACTGGCATGCCGAGAGCACGCGCCTGACGGATCAGGGTGGCGATATGGTCGATGACCTGATTGATCAGCGGATTGTCTGGCCCGTAGAAATCGACGAAATAGTACTGCATATCGTGGACCAGCAAGGCGGCCCGGCCCGGTTCGAAGGGCCAGTTCACCCGCCCGGTGGGCAGCTCCTCTGCGATAGGCAGCGGATAGGCGGCGAGGGATTGAATGGTCATGCACACTCCTTGGCGAGCTGCTCGCGCAGCCTCTGTTTGTCTATCTTGCCGACCGGGGTGTGGGGCAGTTGCTCCACCAGCACCAGGCGATCGGGCAGTTTGTAATCGGCCACCCCCTGCTCGCGCAGGAAACGGCGCAAGCGGGGCAGATTGAGGGGCTCGCGGCACATCAGAAAGGCGCAGCTGCGCTCCCCGAGCATGGGATCGGGCATGGCAACCAGTACCGCCTGCCGCACCTCCGGGTGGGTCAGCAACAGCTCTTCAATCTCGAGGGCGTCGATCTTCTCCCCACCCCGGTTGATCTGATCCTTGTTGCGCCCCACCACCATCAGATGACCGCCGGGCAAGCGGCAGACCAGATCGCCGGTGCAGTAGAAACCGTCCCGATCAAAAGCCCGCTGATTGTGGGCACCAGCCTTGAAGTAGCCGCGAAAGGTGTAGGGGCCACGCGTCCAGAGCTCGCCGCACTCGCCATCTGGCAAGGGGCGTCCGTCGCTGCCCCGCACCTCGACCTCGTCGCCCGGACTCATCGGGCGGCCCTGGGTATTGACGATGTGCCACTGGTTATCCTCGATGCGGGTGTAGTTGACCAGCCCCTCGGCCATGCCGAACACCTGCTGCAAACGGCAACCAAGGCGGCTCGCCACCGCCTCGGCGTGAGCCGGGCTGAGGCGCGCACCTCCCACCTGCACACACTCCAGAGAGGTCTGCGAATAGTGGCTGGCCGCCTCCAGCCAGAGCGCCAGAGCCGGTGGCACCAATGCCGCCCAGTTGACCTGATGGCGCTGCACCAGCGGCAGACAGGTTGCTGCAGAGGGATCCTTTGCCAGCACCACGCAGCCACCGGCATAAAACACTCCGAGTGCGCCGGGGGAGCTCAGGGGAAAGTTGTGGGGCGCTGGCAGAGCGCATAGATAGATCACCCGCTCATCCCAACCGCACACCGCTACGCTCTGGCGCACGCTGTAGCCATAGTCATCGTGGGTACGGGGGATCAGTTTGGGAGTGCCGGTGCTGCCGCCGGAGAGCTGGAAAAAGGCGACCTGATCGGCCGGAGTAGGAGTCGGCGCAGTGGCCGTCAGGGGCGAACCATCAGCACGAGCCACGGTTTCAGGCTGAAGCCATGCAAATCCTGACAGAAGATCGGAGCCTTCAGCCTGCTCGAACAGCAGTGTCTGGCAGGGGGGATATACCAGCTCATCAAGGGCCGCGAGGCTCCCCGCTTCACCGGCAAAGCCGGGATGGGAGGGGCTGAGTACCAGCAAGGCGGGCTCAATCTGGCGGGCAAAGGCCACCAGCTCGCGCCGCTGATGGCTGTAGAGGGCATGCACCGCCACTACGCCGCAGCGGATCAGGGCAAACCAGCAGATATAGAACTCGGCGCAGTTGGGCAACTGCACCAGCGCGGTATCGCCGTGGCCCAGCCCGCGCGCCGCCAGCCGCGCCGCCAGCGCATCAACCTCACGCTTTAACCGGCCATAACTGAGGGTGCGCTCGCCACAGATCAGGGCCGTGCGCTCGGGATACCGTTCTGCAGATTCATCGAGCAGGGCGATGAGCGGTTGTCCGCGCCACCACCCTTGTGCCCGGTAGTGGGCTGCCAGCTCGGCGGGCCAGGGGGTAAAGGGCACCAGCGGCTTCATGCGGTTACCTCCGGCTCCCGGCTTTCGAGGCCGAAGGCACGCAACATGGTGCCGAGCTTGGCGGCGGTCTCCTGCCACTCCGCTTCCGGCGAAGAGCCCACCACCACCCCGGCGCCAGCATAGAGCCGCAGCTGTCTGCCGGCAAGCACGCCACAGCGAATGGTGACTACCCACTCGCCATTGCCGTCGGCATCCATCCAACCAACGGCGCCGCAGTAGAAGCGGCGATCGTACCCCTCAAGCCGGGCGATGGCCTGACGCGCTGCCGAGAGCGGCGTGCCGCACACCGCCGGTGTCGGGTGCAGTGCCAGCGCCAGAGCCAGCACGGGAGAGGGTTCATGGAGCCGTCCGGCGATGCGGGTCGAGAGGTGCCACATGGTAGGAGTGGCGATCACCTGCGGCTCCAGAGGGACGTCCAGCTCGCGGCAGAAGGGAGCGAGGGCCGCAGCGACTGCATCGGCCACCAGCGCATGTTCATAGCGATCCTTCTGCGCCCCCAGCAGTTCGGCACTGGCCGCCTGTTGATCGGAAAACGCGTGGCGCGGACGGGAGCCCGCCAGCGGATTGCTCACCACCGCCATCTCGCTGCGCGATACCAGCAGCTCGGGGCTCGCACCAAGCAGGGTCTCCCCCTCCGGCAGCGGGATCTGGAACACATAGGCGCCCGGATTCTGGGCCAACAGAGAGCCATAGGCGTGTGCGGGGGAGGTCTGCTCTGCGCTCTGCACATCGATGGCGCGCGACAGCACCACCTTCTCGAGCTGCCCCTCGCTGAACTGCTGCAGTGCCGCCCGCACCGCTCCCTGATAGTGGGCAGCGCCGGTCACTTCACTCACCTCACCACGAAGCTGACAACAGCGGGCGGGCAACAGCGCATCCCTTGCGACCCACTGCGATTGCGCCGAGATCACCAGATGCCAGGGGGATTGGGTATCAAAAGGGATGGCGCCGATGGCGATGGGATTGTCCATCCCCTGCTGGCGCAACTGACGCAGATGGGCGAGCAGCTTCTCCGGCGGGATGCCGGTAAAACTGTCGTGGATACCGGAGGCGACCAGTACCCTGTCACCGCTGGCAAAACAGCACACTTTATCCAGCCCGACCGCTGTGGCGGGCCACTCTCCTTCCAGTGCATGGTCACACATGACGGTGCTACTCCTTGGAATGAATCACTGCCTGACACGACTTAAGGTGAGTCATTTGACTCACCAGATATCAGAGTGAACGGCATCCTAACAAGGAGCGAAAAAACGATCAATACAAATGAGAATCAATTTCATTAACTTCTTTTTAGTCAAAAGCGGGTGACGAACGAAACTGAACTTCGCCGATAAAAAAGAGTTGCGATCGGAGCAAATTCAATTTGATAATGATAACGCTTATCATTTGTATGTTATGGAAGATGTAAATAATGAAATCCTCAACCTCCCGTTTTATTGCTCCCAGCCTGCTGGCCACCACCATCGTCACTCTGCTGACCCAGCAAGCGATCGCCGCCAGCAACCCCCCTCAAGCCGATGAGGTGATCACCGTCACCACCACGGCGCACAATACTCGATCGGCACCCGCCTCTATCTCTGTCATCACGGCCGAACAGATCGCCGCCGCGCCAGTCAATGACCTTGCAGATCTGCTGCGCCACGAAGTGGGCATTCAGGCTGAAGCTGACACCAATGGCCGCAGCGATATCGGCATTCGCGGCATGTCCGGCAAGTACACCCTGGTGCTGGTGGATGGCAAACGCCTCTCCTCCTCCAATGCCCTGTGGCGCGGCGGCAACTTCGACAACACCCCGGTGCCCCTCGGCATGATCCAGCGGGTCGAGGTGATCCGCGGCCCCATGTCAGCACTTTACGGCTCCGATGCCATCGGCGGTGTCATTAACATCATCACCAAGCAGCCGGGCAAAACCTGGCAAGGGGCAGCCGATGCCGACTTCAAAGCCATCGAGGGCAAGGATGGCGGCGATCAGCACAGAACCAACCTGGGCTTTACCGGCCCGCTGACCGACAACCTGCTGATCCGGATGAACGGCGAGGTGTATGACCGTCAAGCCTGGACCCCCACCGAAGCGGCCGATGGCATTCCGCTCATCGAAGCCAAGCAGACCCGCAACTTTGCCTCCACCCTGAGCTGGCTGGTGGATGAGCAGCAGCGCTTCGAGTTTGACTATCTCTACAACCAGGATGAGCGCCCCCTCGATATCTTCCGCAAGACCGGCAACAAGGTGCACAGCCGCCAGCAGCAGAACGATCGCAACCTGTTTGGCCTGACTCACAAGGGGAACTGGAGCTGGGGTGACACCACCGTCATGGCCAACTATGAAAGCTCCCAGATCGATGATTTCAATACCAGCTACTCGGCCCCGCAGCATCGCGAACTGGAGGAGAACACCTTCACCCTCAAGGGCTACACCAACCTGGCGCTGGCCAACCACTACCTGACCCTGGGTGGTGAATATCTGGATCGGGAGCTGGTGGATGCGGTGAGCTACAAGGATATCGGCGGTAAAGAGAGTCACTCCCAAGAGGCACTGTTTGCTCAGGACGAGATCGGCCTGACCGACAGCCTGACCCTGACTCTGGGCGGCCGTTACGATCACCACGAGATCTACGGCAGTCACTTCACCCCGCGCGGCTATCTGGTGTACGAGCTGAACGATGTGGTGACCGTCAAAGGCGGTGTCAGCCAGGCCTTCAAGGCGCCGGCACCGCACCAGTACTCCAATGGCTACAGCATCGAGAGCTGCGGCGGCAGTTGCCGCATCTATGGCAGCGACAAGGTCAAGCCGGAAACCAGCACCAACTACGAGCTGGGCGTCATCGCAGGGCAAGGGATCTGGGAGACCAGCGCCACCCTTTTCTACTCCGATATCGACGACATGCTCACCTTCAAACAGCTGCCGAACTCCACTGACCGCACCTGGTACAACCTGGAGAAAGCCACCACCAAGGGGCTGGAACTGACCGGCAAGCTCAATCTGACCGACGATATCAACCTCGGCGCCAACTACACCTACCTCAAGGCTGAAGGCGATCAGGGCCAGGCTCTGCCCGAGCGGCCTGAGCACAAGGCCAATGCCAAGATCACCTGGCAGGCCACCGAGCGGGTCAATGCCTTTGTCGGCACCACCTACACCGGCACCCAGTTTGCCGAGCAGACCGTCAACAAGGTTGTCGTACTGCACAAGCTGCCCAGCTATCAGACCTTCGATCTCGGCACCGGCTTCAAGGTCACCGAGAACTTTGACCTGCGACTGGGGATCAACAACCTGACCGACGTGCGCCTGCAAGAGAAAGACACCGTCTTCCAGAACGTCGAACCGGGTCGCAGTTACTACGTCAGCGGCTCAGCCCGCTTCTAAGGTAGCCAAGACTGATATAACAGAGCGCGGGCCCATGCCCGCGCTCTGTTAACCAAGAGAATAAGGGGAAGATCCCCACTGGACAGCAAAGAGCATGCAGATTTCCATTTTCATCAGGATCGCTCATGTTCACCTCACTTCTGAATGCTTCACCCCTTGCCACCCTGCCCACCCCTGACGAGATGTTAAAGGCCAGACCCTGTCCGGCACGGCTCGCTCGCCAAATCGCACACAGCCGCCAGCAAGCCCGCCATATTCTGCAGGGAGAGGACGACCGCCTGCTGCTGGTGATCGGCCCCTGCTCCATTCACGATCCGGCCGCCGCCCGCGACTATGGTGGCCAGCTCGCTGAACTGCAGGGCCAATACGGGGAGCAGCTGCAACTGGTGATGCGCACCTATTTCGAAAAGCCGCGCACGACGCTCGGCTGGAAAGGATTTATCTTCGATCCCGACCTCGATGGCAGCGATCAACTTGAAAAGGGACTATGCCACGCTCGGGAGTTACTGCTTGCACTTGGACAGGAAGGGCTCGCCTGTGCCACCGAATTTCTCGATCTCACCAGCATGCTCTATCTGGGGGATCTCATCAGCTGGGGTGCCATTGGCGCTCGCACCACCGAATCCCAGCTCCACCGCCAGCTGGCCTCGGCCCTTCCCTGCCCCATCGGCTTTAAAAACGGCACCGATGGCAATATCCGGATCGCAGTCGAGGCGATCCTCGCCAGCCGGGCGGCCCACCTCTATACCCAGCCTTCCGGTGATGGCCAGCTGGCACTGGTGCGCAGCCATGGCAACCCCGACTGCCACCTGATCCTGCGCGGTGGCCGCCAGCCAAACTATCAGAGCAGTCATGTGGCAGAGGCTGGCGAGCTGCTGCGCCAGCATCATCTCTCCCCTCGCCTGATGATCGATTGCAGCCACGGCAACAGCCAGAAACAACATGCCCGCCAGCTGCTGGTTGCCCGTGACATTGCCGACCAGCTGGGTGCTGGTAGCCATGCCATCGCCGCCATCATGGTGGAAAGTTCTATCTGTGAAGGGCGTCAGGATATCGGCAGCAAACCGCTGCGCTACGGCCTGTCGATCACCGATAGCTGCATCGGCTGGGAACAGACAAGGCAACTGCTCGATATGGTGGCAGAAGGGGTGGAGGCGCGCCGCCAGCAGCGGATCGCCCTGGCAGGATAAATGGCGGATTATTCAGATAACGCAGAAAACAGTGTGGCCCCGATGGGGCCACACTGTTGTTCACTGTTTGACGCACGTCAGGCGACTGACTCACGCTCCACCAGCTGGGCTTCAAACTTGAGCGCCAGGCCGTCTACCGGCTTGTGATCGAGCAGGCGCAGCGCCAGTTCAGCAGCGCGGCTGCCCATCTCCTCGATGGGGTAGCGCACTGTGGTGAGCTTGGGATAGATGTAGCGGGCGTAGGGGATATCGTCGAACCCCACCACCGACACCTGCTGCGGGATCTTGTAACCCCGCTCCAGCAGGCAAGAGATCGCCCCCGCCACCATGCCGTCGTTGAAACCGAGCACGGCCGTGAACTCGACACCACGGGCCAGCAGTTCACTCATCGCCACATAGCCGCCATTTTCGTCGGCAAAGGCGCGGCTGACGAGTGCAGGATCAAAGGCGATCCCGGCTCTGGCCAGGGTCTGGGTGTAACCGGCCATCCGCTGCTGACCATCTACAAACTCTTCATCATCGGAGGTGATAAAGGCGATGTTGCGATGACCGGCATCCAACAAGTGCTGGCACGCGGTGGTGATCCCCGCCTGGTTATCGAGCCAGACGCAGCGATCCTCAAAGCCCGGCACCTGACGGTTGATAAACACGATGGGGGTAGAGCCTGCCGCCAGCTCGCTCAGCTCCTCGTCCGGAAGCGCCTTGCTGTGGAGGATCAGCGCATCGCACTGGCGCTGCAGCAGCGCCTGAATGGCGTGACGCTCGCGGGCGATATCATGGTTGCCAGACATGACGATGGTGAACTTGTTGGCCTGATCGACCATGGCTTCGATGCCACGCATCATCTGGGCAAAGAAGGGGCCGCCGCAGAGGTCGCCAACCAGCACGCCAATGCAGTTGGAACGCTTGCTGACCAGTGCCTGGGCAAAACTGTTGGGTCGAAAATTCAGTTCCTTCATGGCCGCCAGTACGGCCTCACGCTTTTCCGGTGCTACCTGTGCCGTGTTGTTGATAACCCGCGACACGGTGGAGATAGACACATTTGCCAGCTGAGAAACGTCTTTAATCGTTGCCACTATCCATTCCTTTATTGTGGGGGAACCTGTCGATGCCGACGCCCGAGTATACCCTGCGGCCTGATGCAATTCCCGGAGCCAGGTCACCAGGCATGTTTCCTTTGGTAACAAAACCTTACCCGATGATACCCGGCAGCAGGGAAATTTGAAAACAGGGGCCGGCTGGCGGCCCCCGACTCAATAAGCGTGATTGAGCTCCCGCTCTGACATGAAGCGCAGCGGCTGCTGCAGCTTGTGCTGATAAATGAGATCGAACGACAACACGTTTTGTACGTAGTTGCGGGTCTCCTTGTAGGGAATACTCTCGACCCACACGTCCATCGGCTTGTTGTCACTCTGCTCTCGCCAGCGTTTTACCCGTCCCGGCCCGGCGTTGTAGGCGGCCGCCGCCAGGATCCGGTTGCCGTCATAGACATCCAGCAAGCGCTTGAGATAAGCGCTCCCCAGACGAATATTCATCGTCGGATCAAACAGTTGCTGCTCGTTGCGATAGGGCACCCCCAGCTTGCCGGCAGTCTCTTTGGCAGTAGCAGGCATCAGTTGCATCAGACCGCGCGCCCCCACCGGCGACTGGGCCAGCGGATAGAGGGCACTCTCCTGACGGGAGATGGCATAGAGCAAACTGGTGTTCATGGTGCGCTCTTGCGCCATCTGGGAGAAGGTGCGTTTGAGCGGCAGCGGGAAGCGCAGGTCGAGAGCATCCCACGCTTCGGCGCGAATGCTGGCGAGAATGGCCAGCTCGTGCCACCCCTGATTGAGGGCGATATGACCAAACTCGATGCGCTGGGCCACCGGATTGCGATCCATGTTGTGGATCCACTCCGAGCGGGCCGCCGCAATCTCGTTCATCGAGAGCAATTCGCGCACCCGCAACAGGAAGGGCCAGCGCTGGCTGGCCGTGCGCCAGTCCGGTACATGCTTGACGCTCTGGTTCTTGATGCGATAGGGCACGCCGGTGCGCTGGGCGGCCATAAAGCCGTAGAAACCGCGCAGGTTGGCGGTCTCCAGATAGAGATCCCGCGCCGGTTTTTGCTGCCCCTGCACCTCAAGGGAGCGCGCCATCCAGTAGCGCCAGCGATCCTCTTTCTGACGGGCCATCGGCATCATCTTCACCCAGCCGGAGAGGCCACGCCAATCCTGCTCCCAGATGGCCAGTCGCGCCCGCAGCTCGGTAATGTCGGGATCCGCCAGCTTTTTCACCGTGCTGTCGACCCAGCTGCGCTGGGCTATGGAGCGATCCAGCAGCAGGCGGCGGGCAATGGCACGCTCTACCGGTTTCACCTCGGCCTGGGTCAGGCCGAAACGGCTGCGAAACAGCGCAAGCTGGCGCAGCACCGACTCCGGCTCCTGATTGGCATAGCGGGTCAAACCGAGGGAGAGCAGCTTACGGGAGTAGGGATTGCTGCTGAAATAGGCCGGGTTCATCGCCTTGGCAGGCTGCTCGAACAGGGTCACCATCTGATCGCCATAGCTCTGCAAGCCACTACCCAGGGTCGCGCCAAGGTGGCGGATCAGGTTGGGGTTTTCCGCCTCGAACGCCAGCGTCATCCGCTGCCAGATCTTCTCCTGGGTTCGCTGACCGGATGCCTGCCACAGCTGGAACAGCGGGGAGCAGGCATCGGGACGGGATTGACCGCTCATCCAGATCTTGCCCGCCCCCTGCAACGCCTCTTTCTGCTTGCCGGTGTAATAGAGCGCCTGATAGTGCATGCAGAGCAGATCGGTGGAGCTCGGCTTGGCCGGATAGAAGCGCAGGAACTGCGACCACTGCTGGCTCTGGGCCAGATAGGTCAGATAGCTGCGCTCCAGCCGGTTGGACTGGGGGGTATCTCCATGCTGGCGGATAAAGCGGGTCACATCGTTGTAATCCGCCGCCCCCGGACGAAAGGCGAGCTGATAGTAATCGAGGTAAGGGAGCAGGGGGTAATGGGTCAACCGGGCACGAATTTGCTGGAAACGGGCCTGATCATTGGCCCGTACGGCGTCATACGCCTGACGGTAGAGCGTCTGGTCGGCAGTCTGCGCCATCAGGGTCGGCACGAACAGCGCCGACAAAACAATTCCCCATACAGCTTTCACTGAGCATCTCCATTGAGGGCAATACACCGCCCGGTGGCGGTGGGTCTACTGCCTCTCATTCTACCCGTTGCCGGGCAGCGCTACAGCGGGGAGCAAGGACTATTTTTCTGCCTCGCTCAGCTGCATTTCACGCAGTTGCTCCGGTCTGGTCAGCCGCTGTACATATTTCTCCAGATAGGGCACCGGCAGCGGCTTGGAGGCGAGATAGCCCTGATAGAAACTGCACCCCTGCGCCTTGAGAAACTCCAGTTGCTGGCGGGATTCCACCCCTTCCGCCGTGACGTTGAACCCCATATGGCGCGCCATGGCGATCACCGCCTCGACGATGGCCATGTTGTCGCCATCTTTCGGGATGTCCTGAATGAAGGAGCGGTCGATCTTGAGCTCATCGGCAGGCAGCCGCTTGAGGTAGCTCAGGGAGGAGTAACCGGCGCCAAAATCGTCGATGGCAAAGCTGATGCCGAGCTCCTTGAGCTCGGTCATCTTGCTGATGGTGTCCTCGGCATGACCCAGCACCACGGACTCGGTGATCTCCAGATTGAGGCAGGCCGGATCCATGCCGGTTTGCGCCAACACATCGTGGATCCGCTCGACAAAATCGGTGGCATGGAACTGCTTGGCACTAACGTTGACCGAGATCTGCGGAATGTGGATGCCGTTTTCCTCCCACAGCACATACTGGGCGCACGCCTCGTGCAGCACCCAGTTGCCGATATCGACAATCAGGTCCGTCTCCTCGGCGATGGGGATAAATTCGGCCGGCGAGACCAGCGAGCGACCGGCTGGCTGCCAGCGGATCAGCGCCTCGACACCAATGATATCGCCGCCATCGACCATATGCTGGGGCTGATAGTAGAGGGTCAGCTCTTGCTGGCTGAGGGCGTTGCGCAATTCGTTGTGAATGAGCAAACGGCGATCCGCCTGCTGCTGCATCGAGGCATCGAAGAAGCGACGGGTCTTGCGGCCAGCGGACTTGGCCTGATACATGGCGGTATCCGCCTGCTTGAGCAGGTCATCGACCCCCTGCTCCCGATCCGGAAACAGGGTAATGCCAACGCTGGCGCCGATGTGCAGCACTTGCCCCACATAGGTATAAGGAGCGGCAATCTCGGTGATGAGCCGCTCGGCAATGATATCGGCCTGCATCTCCGCCTGGGGCGGGCTGGCCGAGAGCGATGGCAACAGCAACACAAACTCGTCACCGCCGAGGCGGGCCAGGCAATCTCCTTGCCGCACCAACCGTTTGAGACGGGCGGCGACCTCCTTGAGCAGCCAGTCACCGGTGGCGTGGCCGAGGGAGTCGTTGATGGTCTTGAAGTGGTCGAGATCGATAAAGAGCAGCGCGCCAATCAGACCGTCGCGGGTCGCCTCGTTGAAGGTCTGCACCAGGGTCTCGTGGAGCTGACGGCGATTGGGCAATCCGGTCAGCTCGTCGTAATAGGCGAGATCCTGGATGCGCCGCTCGGCCGCCTTGCGCTCGGAGATATCCTCGAAGCAGATGACAAAGTGGCTGATCACCCCCTTCTCATCCTGCACCGGCGTCACTATCTCCCACTGGGGATAGGTGTGACCATCGACATGGCGACGCTGGGTCTCCCCCTGCCAGCGGCTGAGGGTGTTGAGCTCGTAACCGAGCCCTCCCAGATTTGGCCAGAGATCCTCTTCCAGATGCAGGCCCAGCACCGACTGGCTGTCAAAGCCGGTGATCTGGCTGAAGGCGTTGTTGACCCGCAGGATCTTGAACCCCGGATCCGTGATGATGATCCCTTCGTGGGTCTCGAATGCGACGGCAGAGAGGCGCATCTGGGCATCGGATTGCAGGCGCTCCAGCTCGGCCACCATCCGTACCGAGAAGGTATTGAGCACCGAGGTGAGATTGCTGGTATCTGCCGGGGCCGAATAGAGCAGCGCCAGATGGCCCAGAAGTTGGCCTCTGGCATCAAACAGCGGCTGACCATAATAAGTCTGCCCGGCCGCCAGCCAGGGTTGATACTCCTGCGACTCGTCGATCACCTCGAAACAGATGGCCCCTTGCTTGTAGAGCTCCTGACAGGGGGAGCCCGCCAGCGGGTAGTCTTTAAGCGACAACCCATCGGCAGCCAGCACTTTGACCCGGTCGGCACCGCACAACTCCCCCACCCAGACCGCATCCACCTTGAGAATATGAGCCAGCTGGCTGACCAGGGTATTGAAGAAATCGAGCCCGGTGCGGGCAGAGAGCGCCTGCGCCAACTGGGTGAGCAGGGTGGTTTGCAGCAACGGCAAAGAGAGGTTGAGAGAGGAGACCGCACTGTTGGCGGTATCAAGAGGGGCCAGCCAGCCACAGCAGATCTGCTGGGTAGGCACAAACTGACCGCTCCAGAGCACATGGTTGAGCTGCCCCTGATCATCTTTCAGATGACCAATAAACTGTTCAGGCAGATGTGATTCATGAAGCCGGACGAGAAAGTCGGCAAAGCCTGCCTCATCTTCCGGTAACAGGCGAGCGGCCCAAGGATGATTGCCCTCCCCTTGCCACTGCTGGTAGGCCCCCTGATCAGAGAGACTCCACTGATCATGTTGCCGATCGAAAAACCACATGACTTGCGTGGCCTGCTGCTTCATTTACCACTCCAACACAACAACCAACCACGTTTGATGTCCAATCAGGCATAGCAACGCCCCCTGCATCCGCTCATCAGATCAGAGGTTGCGAGGGAAGAGTACAAACATGCGATATCAAGCAGTGGAAACCGGACATGAGGTCGACACGAAGTGCTGCCAAGAAGGGACAGAAACGATCCTATTCCTGTCATACTGCCTGCCAGTTTCATGGAGCTCAAGCTGTTTTTGGCACGAAACCGGAAAAGATCACAATTTATAAGTTGCTGAATAGCCAAGGGAAGGTTATGTGACACGGCTCACATTTCAATCTTTGCCAATGAGTAATCTGAAGGTGAAGACACAAGCAAGACGACCCGAAGGGGGCCAATATGAAAATCGAAATTACCAGCAAAATCATCGACATCACCCCGGCTATCCGCGAGCGCATCGAATCCCGTTTTGAAAAGCTCGAACGTCTTCAGGTGCCTCTCATCACACCCCATGTGATTGTTTCCAAAGAGCGTCTGATGTTCACTGTCGAAGCCAGTGCTGGCATCCCCAACGGCAAACTGTTTGCCCAAGCAGAGCATGAGGATCTCTACGCCGCCATCAACGAACTGGGGCAAAAACTGGAGCGCCAACTCAACCGTCACACCGAAAAGCCGATTGCCCGTCGTGCCAATGCAGCGCTCAAAGAGCAGCCGCAACCGGATGAAGCTGACGCTTGATAGCATGCCGCAAGGCTAAAAATTCCAAAGAGCATAAAGGCGGGGTTACCCGCCTTTTTGTTGCCTGTGATTTTCCGACAAGCATCGCGTTACACCAGTGAACAGGCGCCATCAACTAAGCCAGTGCAACCGGGTATCCACCCCCTCTTGCAAACGATCGAGGATCGGCAGCAATACCAGCGGATCCTCCTGCCTCGGCACATCGGCCAGCTTTCCTTGCAACCGCTCCCGCGCCAGCGGTGACAGGTTGTCGTAGACAGCCTCATCCAGCAAGGATTGCTTGACCGCCAGCGGCGGCGTTTGCAGCGCCAGCCAGAGCCGCACATCCACCATGCTTCCCCCCTGTTGCAACCGCTCATTGATGGCACTGCAGTCACTCCCAGCCCCTTCAGCCACCAGCACCTCTGCCGGTCTCAGGTCAAAGTGCATACGCCAGTCACGGCTCTGGGAAGTGGCCGCCGGTTTGGCATCAAACCAGGGCTGCTCCTCCACCGCGTCGGTCAGCAGGGCCAGATGCAACCGGAAATCCGCCCGATCGCCATGTTGCAGGTCACGGTTGAGGCGCTGCCCCAACTGGCCCTCATCGACGAGCAGGTGATTACGGATTGAACTGGGCAGCATGAGATAACTCTCGAAAATGGCGATTTCACTGGTTATCGGCCACAAATCCAATTCTTTTAATGGAAAAATCCTGCTTGGGGGTTCACAAAACCGGAAGATCTGTTAGTATGCGCCTCGCACTTGTGGAGGGGTTCCCGAGCGGCCAAAGGGATCAGACTGTAAATCTGACGGCTCTGCCTTCGAAGGTTCGAATCCTTC
>NZ_JAAKTY010000013.1:0-132181 GCF_049174875.1 Aeromonas sp. 600948 | reverse complement strand
GGAAGCTGGCTCATCAGGTTGGCGTGTTCCGCCGTGCTGGTAGGGGCGCATTATAGGGAGCCGCGCCGGGATGACAAGAGCTTTTTGCAAAAATGCGTTCGTTTGCTGAAAAAGCGAACTGAACGCCCCAAAACAGCCCCTTGGCACCTCTTTCATGCCGCTTTTTTGCTCAACTCTTCGCTTTGTGCCCGGATATAGTTGACCCAGCTGGTTGCCTTCTGCTGCCAGTTATCCTGTTGCTGCAGCTCACGGGCCAGTTCCAGCGCCTGGGCATACTGCTCCTTATTAAGGTGTGCCTGCACCAGCAGCGCTTTGGCACGATTGCCTTGCTCGCCTTTTACCGACTTGATGGCGGCGAGCTGGATCATGGCAGCATCAGTCTTGCCCTGTTGCAGCATCAGTTCGGCGGCGCGCATGGCAGCTTTGGGCTGACCATGTAGGCTGGCCAGCTGCTGCCAGCTATCAACTGCTTGTGACCACTCCCGGGCACCTTCCCACAATTGGGCAAGCAGTTGGCGATTTTCAGCACTTTGCTTCATCTGTCCCTTGGCCATGGCCGCTTCCAGCAGACGGGCACCACGATAAGGCAGCCCTTGCCAGGCATAGAGGCGGATCAGCTGATTGCGGGCAGACGCATCATCCATCAGTTTTCTGTCGATAGCTGTTTGCAGCAGAGCCAACGCCTGATCGCCACGTTTGGCGGAGAGGTTGAGCGACACCGCCTGCTGCCACCATTTACTCTCTTTGGGTTCGTGGCTGATCAACTCGGCCGCCTGATCGGCAGCCACGCCATAACGTTGCTGAGCGGTGAGGGCGGAGAGACGAATAATGGCGGCCTGCTTCTGCCAACCCTTCTTCAACAACTGTTCGCTCTGGCTGGCGGCGTCACCGTACTGCTTGTTGTGGTAATAGAGGCCGGCCAGACGCAGGCGCAGTGCATCGTCTTGTTTGAGTGCCAGTGCCGCCTTGTAGCTGGCGATGGCGCCAGACCAGTTGGATTGCTGGGCCTGAATATCGCCGCGCAGTCGCAACAGCTGGAGCTGTTGCTGCTCGGGCCACTCTTTATAGGCAAGAGCCTGTTCGACATAACGGCTCGCCTGGGCGGTCTGTTGCAGATTGGCCGCCAGCGAGGCTTGCAACTGCGCCAGCCAGGCACGCTCGGCATCGCTATTTGGCTTGAGGCCGGACGCCTTGCTCTGGGCTTGTTGCCACTGACCGGACTGATAGAGCTTCATCACGGGTTCAAGCTGACGGGAGAAGTGAGGGCTGAACTCCATCGCCAGACAGGCTTGGCCGACCAGGGCAAGCAGACAGATCCAGATCCGCAACATAGTTATGACTCCAGTTTGAATTTGAGCGTGATGACTTGCACCAGCTTGTCGGTGGCGCCCGGTCTCGGCTGATAGCGCCACTTGTTGATCGCCTGAATGGCCGCCCGCTCGAACTGACGCTTGGGTTTGGCCTCGACCACTTCCACATCCTGCACGCCACCTTCGGCATTCACGCTAAAGCGCAGGGTGACGAATCCTTCGATCCCTGACTGTTGGGCACGATAGGGGTAGACCGGCTCGATCCGTTGCAACGGCATCAGCATGTCACCGACGCCGATACCCGCACCCTGCTGCTGGCCGTGGTAGTTGCCACTCAATACCGGTGCGGTACTGGTCGCCACACCGGGGGCATAGACCTGCACCGCGCTGAGGCTGGAGACCAGATCCAGACTCGGCTCAACGGCCGCCAAAGGGGCCGCGGCAGGCATCGGCAGTGGTGTCGAGGCCAATGCGGCGGGAGGCTCTGGCAGAGGCTCGGGCTCCTGCGGCACCGGACGCTCGCGTACCTGCACCTCGGTCACCTCGTTCTGCATATTGATGACGATGGGCTTCTGTTCGCTCGCCACCTTCTCGCCCCGGGGCGGTTCAACCAGCGTGGCCATAAACAGCAGGATGCCCAGACTGAGGGCGATCCCCAGCCCCAGGCTCATCAGCTTGTATTTCATTTCGGCGCCACCGCCACGGCGATATTGGCGATACCCGCCGCCTTGGCCTCATCCATCACCCGCACCACCTTGCCATGGGGCACCCGCTCATCGGCCTGAATCACCAGGCTGGCATCGGGCTGCTCCGCCAGCAGACGGGCGATGGTGGCCTGTACCCGCTCCACATCGATCTGCTTGCGGTCGAGGAAGATCTGACCCTGAGCCCCGATCGCCAACATGATGCTGGAGGATTTCTGCGCCTTGGCCTGACTGGCCTGGGGTCTGTGTACCTCGAGCCCGGCTTCGCGCACAAAGGAGGTGGTGACAATAAAGAAGATCAGCATGATGAACACGATATCCAGCATGGGGGTCATGTCGATCTGCACTTCGTCACGCTGGCGTTTGGATTGCCGTCTCATTGCATTACCTTCTCTTCTCGCAGGCCGTCCCGGGTCTTGGCCAGCGCACGCTTGGCCTGACTCTCGAGCCGACTGAGTAACAACACGCCGGAGAGGGCCACCACCATGCCTGCCATGGTGGGGATGGTGGCGCGGGAGATCCCACCCGCCATGCTCTCCGGGTTAAAGCGGTTGGCCGCAGCCAACGCATCGAATACGCCGATCATGCCGGTCACAGTGCCCAGCAGCCCCAGCATGGGGCAGAGCACCACCAGGGTGCGGATGAAGATCAGATGACGGTTCAGTTCCAGCTCCGCCTGTGCCAGCCAGCGGCTGCGGATCGCTCGGGCGTGCCAGCTGTGGCGCTCGCGGCGAGCCTGCCAGCGGCCGAGCAGCTGTTGCTGCAAGGGGCCGAACCCCAGATTGAGGTAGAGCAGCCGCTCGATCATCAAAATCCACATCAGCACCAGCAGGGCCAGAATGACCCAGAGCACCGGACCGCCACGGCCCATGAAGCTCTGCAGCTGTTGCCAGATGTCGAGCATCATGCGGCTCGCTCCATCCCGTTGTTATTGCTCTCGGCACGCTCGGCCAGAATGCCGGCCACCTGCTGCTCCAGCACATTGGAGAGCTCGGTGAAGCGCGATTGCAGCAGGCTGTGGGCCAGGATCAGCGGAATGGCCGCAACCAGACCCTGTACCGTGGTGACCAGCGCCATGGAGATGCCGCCCGCCATGATCTTGGGATCGCCGGTACCAAACTGGGTGATGGCCTGGAAGGTGCCGATCATCCCGGTTACGGTACCGAGCAGACCCAGCATGGGGGCGATGGCCGCGATCACCTTGACCATGCCGATGCCGCGCTCCATGCGAGGAGTCTCCTGCAGGATCGCCTCATCAAGACGCAGCTCGAGGGTCTCCATGCTCAGCTCGGGGTGTTTGTCCGCCACCGTCAGCACCCGGCCGAGGGCGTTGTCGGTGTGATACTCGCCGCTCTTGAGCTGGCGGCGCACCCGACCCAGTTCGCGGGAGAGGCTCCAAAGCCGTACCGCAGCGATACCCAAACCGATGGCGGCCAACAGCACGATAATGGCGCCGACCTGACCACCTTGTTGTACCTGCTGCCAGAAGGTGGGCGCCTGTGCCAGCATCGCCAGCAGAGTGCCATGAGAAGGATCCAGCGGCAGCGCTTCCCCTTCCTGACCCTGATAAGCCACAACGGCAGAGAGCACGCTACCGGACAGACCCAGTACCGGGCTCAAGCCTTCGGCGGTCGGTTGCAGGAAGCCTTCGCTCCCCAGCAGGGCAAAACTGCCAACCCGGGTCAGCGACTGCTCGCTGGCAGCCCCCTGGGCATCGAGCACCTTGCCGTTGAACTGGGCAATCCGGCCAGATTCGCGGATCTCCTGCAGCAGCGTGGCGGGCAGCAGGGCGAGAGCGGCACGATCCGGCACCTGTTTATCCTGTGCCATGGCTTTCAGCGGGGCGAGACGCTCCGGGTACTGGCCCTCGACGGCGGATTCGCTCAGCAGCTTGACCGCATCGCTGGCGCCCTGACGGGAGACCGCGAAGATCTCGTTCATGTCGCCGGAGGCTTGCTCCCACTGGGCGTTAAGCTCGACCAGCTGCTTCTCGTTGCTGGCGAACTTGCCAGCCAGCTCCTTGCTCAGGCGCTGGGCCTCGGCCAGTCTGGCACGGGCAGTTCCGAGCTCCTTGGCAACGGTCGCCAGATCTTGCTGAGCCTGCTGTTCACGAGCCTGTTCCTGCTGCTGCCACTCATCGGCGACAGCGGCGTTGGTACCGCAGGAGAGGGCAATAAGGAGGGGGAACCACTTCATGGTGACTCTCATGATTGGGCCTCCTGACTGCGGCTGACAGAGAGGGGGACATTGAGCAACTGGGGAACTTTCTTGGCGGCGGCCACATCCATCGCCTCGGCGATAGGGGAGAGCCACTGGCTATCGAGGGCTTGCCACTGCTTCGCCTCGGCAGACCAGCGCCATGCCTGACTGCGATCGGCCGTCATTGCCAGCAGGGAGACCCGACCCAGCGCCAGCACATCGACCCGACGAGGAGCACCATCCAGCTCCAGCTCGGCGGAATAGCTGTCCATCCGGCTGCCGTACTCGGCTTCGATCTGATAGGCCTGCAGCAGCTGACGGAATTTCTCTGCCTCGCTAACGTCTGCGCGGGCCAGGGTCGCTTTCAACTGTTCAACCCGCGCCAAACGATCTTCCTTGCGCAGCGGGATGTCGTTTTGCACCAGCTGTTCCAGATCTGCCTGCATTTGCAACATCAGCGGGATCAAGCCCTGACGGGTCTCTTGCACCGCTTCCAGCTGCTGACTCAATTTACCCAGCTCATTTTGCTGATCGGCCACCAGAGATTGCATGTAGCGGTTGTAGGCTTCGAGGTCGCGCAGTTGCAGCTGGGCATTTTGCAGCTCCAGTCGTGCGGCAACGGCGGCATCGGCGGCTTTTTCCACCCGCTGCTGGGAGGCTTTCCCGGCAGCTATGCTGTTCTTGAGGGCGGGAGCAACCAGCTCATCCCCGATGGCAGCAAAGTGGACTGACAGTGGCAGCAGGGCCACACCCCATAATTTGTTCATTGAAATACATCTTACTAATGATAACTATTATCATTATCTCAAATGCGGGGCGGACTGGCAACGAGAGGATTTTCTTGGCCTTTATGCACAAAAACAGGATAATTTTTAGACACGCACGGAATAAGTGGCGCCAATAGCCACCGCACAAATATAAATAACGAGAAAAAATCTTTTCGATCAGTGTGATAGAGATCGAAAAAGGAGAAAGTCATGCTCAACGATGCGATCTGGGAACATATCGACAAGTTCACCAAGGCAACAAAAACCAGCGATATCCAGCAACAACTGGAACGCTTCAGTCATCAAATGGGCTTTGATTACTTCCGGCTGTTGATTATTTTCCCCATCAGCATGCAGAAATCCCACGTGGCACTGTTCAACAACTGTCCGACCAGCTGGTTTGACGCCTACAGCGAAAACCAGTATCTGACCCAGGATCCGGTGGTCTATCTGGGGCTGAAACAGACCCAGCCTATCTTCTGGAACAAGCTCGACTGCGACTCGCCCTGGCTGCCCAGCGCCAGCCGCGATGTGATGAATCTGGCTGCCGATTTCGGGGTGCGCAACGGCGTCTCCTTCCCGCTGCACACCCCGCAGGGAGAGCACGGCATCCTCTCATTCATCACCAAGGACAAATCCAACACCGATCTGATGTTTGAAAACGTTCCCCTGCTGTCGTTTTGCGCCAGCTACATCTTCAACTCCGCGCTGCAACTGATCAAAAGCCGGCCTGACCTGATGAAGTACCTGACCGAACTGTCGGATCGGGAGAAGGAGTGCCTGTTCTGGGCCAGCGAGGGCAAAACCTCCTGGGAGATCGCCACTATCCTCGGCATCAGCGAGCGGACGGTCAACTTTCACCTGACCCAGGTGACCAACAAGACCGACTCGAAGAACCGCAGCCAGGCCATCGCCAAGGGGATCACCAGCGGCATCATAGTGCCCTCCCTCGATGAGGTCACCATCACCAACCTGCGGCTGTCGTAACCCCTCAGCCGAAACAAAAAGAGCCGCAATAGCGGCTCTTTTTCATTTCAGAAAGTGACTTACTCAACAGTCACCGATTTTGCCAGGTTGCGCGGCTGGTCGACGTCAGTGCCCTTGATCAGGGCGACGTGGTAGGAGAGCAGCTGCAGCGGCACGGTATAGACGATGGGGGCGATCACCTCTTCCACATGGTTGAGGTTCATGACCCGCATGGTCTCGTCGCTCTTGAAGCCGGTGTCGGCATCGGCGAACACGTAGAGGATACCGCCACGGGCGCGCACCTCTTCCACGTTGGACTTGAGCTTCTCCAGCAGATCGTTGTTCGGCGCCACCACAATGATGGGCATCTCGGCATCGATCAGCGCCAGCGGGCCGTGCTTCAGCTCGCCAGCGGCGTAGGCTTCGGCGTGGATGTAGGAGATCTCTTTGAGCTTGAGCGCCCCCTCCATGGCGATGGGGTACTGGCTGCCGCGGCCGAGGAACAGGCTGTGCTGCTTGTCGGCAAACTCTTCGGCCAGGGTTTCGATATCCTTGGCCAGCGCCAGACTCTCTTTAATACGCAGCGGCAGGGCTTGCAGCGCCTTGACCAGTTCAGCCTCGGCGGACGCGCTAAGGTGGCCACGGCAGTGACCGACCGAGGCCACCAGCATCAGCAGGCCAGCCAACTGGGTGGTGAACGCCTTGGTGGAGGCCACACCAATCTCTGCCCCCGCGCGGGTCATAAAGGCCAGATCCGATTCACGCACCAGCGAGGAGCCCGGCACGTTGCAGATAGCCAGCGAGCTCATGTAGCCGGATTCCTTGGCCAGACGCAGCGCCGCCAGGGTATCGGCGGTCTCGCCACTCTGGGAGAGGGTCACCAGCAGGCTGTTGGGACGCACTACCGATTTGCGATAGCGGAACTCGGAGGCAATCTCCACATCGCAGGAGACGCCGGCGATCTCTTCGAACCAGTAGCGAGCCACCATGCCGGAGTGATAGGAGGTGCCGCAGGCAACGATCTGCACGTGCTCCACCTTGTCAAAGATGGCGCGCGCGCCGTTGCCGAACGATTCGACCACCACGTGATCGCTGCCCAGACGCCCTTCCAGGGTGTTGGTGATCGCTTTGGGTTGCTCGTGGATCTCCTTGAGCATGTAGTGACGGTATTCACCCTTGTCACCGGCATCGTGGGAGAGTTCGGACTCCTGCTCTTCACGCACCACAGCGTTGCCGTTGGTATCGAAGATATGCACGTCACGGCGGGTCACTTCGGCCACATCACCCTCTTCCAGGAAGATGAAACGACGGGTCACCGGCAGCAGCGCCATCTGGTCGGAGGCGATAAAGTTCTCGCCGATACCGCGGCCGATCACCAGCGGTGAACCGGAGCGGGCAACCACCACGCGGCTGTCGTCGCGGCTGTCCATCACCACGGTACCGTGGGCACCGCGCAGCTGCTTCACCGCAGTCTGCATGGCGGCCAGCAGGCTGCCGGCGCTCTTCAGCTCGTGATGGACCAGATGGGCAATCACTTCGGTGTCAGTGTCGGAGCTGAACACATAGCCCAGCGCCTTCAACTCTTCCCGCAGCTCTTCGTGGTTCTCGATGATGCCGTTGTGCACCACCACGATATGCTCGGAGACGTGGGGGTGGGCGTTGCGTTCGGAGGGCTCGCCGTGAGTGGCCCAGCGGGTATGGGCGATGCCGGTACCGCCGTGGACGGACTGCTCGTCAAGCGCCTTGGCCAGCTCGGCCACCTTGCCCAGACGGCGAACCCGCTGCAGCGGCTGGTTGGCGCTGAACACGGCCACACCGGCTGAGTCATAACCGCGGTACTCCAGACGGCGCAGGCCCTCTACCAGAATTTCAGCCACATCACGTTGGGCAACAGCCCCGACGATGCCACACATACACTTCTCCTTGAGATACAAATCGTAAAGTCAGTTGGATGGTTCAGAGCTCGATGTCAGCAAGTGACCGGGGCGCAGATAAGCGTCACCCCCTGGGCTTGAATCTGTTCTCTGGCCTCGCTGGCCAGCCCCTCGTCGGTCACCAGGGTATGGATGCTCGACCAGGGAAGTTCGAGATTGGGGATCTTGCGGCCGATCTTTTCCGATTCGACCATCACAATGACCTCCCGCGACACCTCGGCCATGACCCGCGACAGGCCCACCAGCTCGTTGAAGGTGGTGGTGCCACGCTCCGGGTCGATGCCGTCGGCACCGATAAAGAGCTGGTCGAAGTCGTAGGAGCGCAGCACCTGTTCCGCCACCTGCCCCTGGAAGGATTCGGAGTGAGGGTCCCAAGTGCCACCGGTCATTAACAGGGTAGGCTCATTTTCCAGCTCGCGCAGGGCACCGGCCACATTGAGGGAGTTGGTCATCACGATGAGGCCGCGCTTGTTGCCCAGCATGGGGATCATGGCGCTGGTGGTGCTGCCGCTGTCGATGATGACGCGGTTGTGATCACGCAGCCGCTCGGCCGCCGCACGGGCAATGGCTAACTTTCGGTTCGAAACTTGTTCAGGGTTGACCTCGACCACCATCTCGCTCGGCAAGGGGACGGCGCCACCGTAACGGCGCAGCAGCAGACCACCGGTCTCCAGTACCGCCAGATCTTTACGGATAGTCACTTCGGAGGTAGAAAAGTGTTTGGCAAGGGCGTCGACGCTCACTTCACCCTGCTCTTGTACCAGGGTCACTATGGTGTGTCGGCGTTGTTGAGTATTACGTTTGGTCATTTTTAAGTTTCGATTCGAAAGAACATCGAAATATTAGCCCCTTTTTCGGAAAAATAAAACAGCAAATAGGATCCGATTTGGTTCGATGCCAGAATGGGGTGCCAATTTGCGACGAGGATGCCATGCAAAAGAGAGTCATCTGGCTGGTGGAGGATGAGGCCAGCATCGCCGACACCCTGATTTACGCCCTGCAGACCGACGGGTTCGAGGTGGAGTGGTTCATGCTGGGCCAACAGTTGCTGACACGACTGGAACAGACGCGACCCGACTTCCTGATCCTCGATGTGGGGCTACCCGACATCAGCGGCTTCGAACTCTGCAAGCAGGTGAGGGCGCTGACCGATATTCCCCTGATGTTCCTCACCGCCCGCAGCGAGGAGATAGACCGACTGATCGGGCTGGAGATAGGTGCCGACGACTATGTGGCCAAACCCTTCTCGCCACGGGAAGTGTGTGCCCGGGTGCGGGTCATCCTGCGCCGCAGCCAGCCCGTTGCCCCCCAGCCCAGCGCCCTGCTGGTACTGGATGAGGAGCGGGCCCGCATTCATTTTCGCGGCCAGCCGCTGGCCCTCACCCGCTACGAATATCTGCTGCTCAAGACCCTGATGCTGGCGCCGGGGCGGGTCTACTCCCGCCAGCAGCTGATGGATCTGGTGTGGCAGGATGCGGAGGAGAGTCTGGATCGCACCGTCGATACCCACATCAAGACCATCCGCGCCAAGCTGCGCGAACATGATCCAGAAGCCAACCTGATCCTCACCCACCGCGGGCTGGGCTACAGCCTAGAGCTGGCATGAGACTCGGGTTGCAACTGCTGTGCGGCCTGCTGCTGATCTTCGCGCTGGCCGCCTGGTTCGTGCTGGAGATCTTCGTCGAGGAGATAAAACCCGGGGTGCGCAGCGCCACCGAGGATACTCTGGTAGACATGACCCAGCTGCTGGCGCCGCTCGCGCTCGATGATCTGAAAGAGGGCAATATGATGAACGGGCGGTTGGCCAGCGCCTTCGCCCGCCTCAACCAGAATCCCATCAATGCGATGATCGATGGCCACCTCAAGCAGCAGGCGGAGTACCGCATCTATGTCACTGACCAGAAGGGTATGGTGATTTACGACTCCGACGGCACGGATCTGGGCAAGGATTATTCCCGCTGGAACGATGTCTACCGCACTCTGCGTGGCCAGTATGGCGCCCGCAGCACCCGCACCGATCCCGACGATGCCGCCAGCTCGACCATGTATGTGGCGGCGCCGCTGCGGGAAGGGGCCGAGATCATCGGCTCCCTCACCGTCGCCAAACCCAACCGCACCCTGATGCCTGCCATCGAGCGGGGGGAACAGGAGCTGCTGCGGGCCGGCGGCCAGATGCTGCTCATCTCGCTGCTGATCGGCAGCCTGCTGGTGTGGTGGCTCAACCGCGCCATCGGCAAGCTGGTGCACTACGCCGACTCGGTCAGCAAGGGGGAGGCGGCACCGCTGCCGCAGTTGCACACCGTCGAGCTGGATCGGCTCGGCCGCTCGCTGGAGACCATGCGCCACCAGCTCGATGGCAAAAGCTATATCGAAGCCTATGTTCACAGCCTGACCCACGAGCTGAAGAGCCCGCTGGCCGCCATTCGCGGGGCAGGGGAGATTTTGGCCGAAACGCCGCCCCCCGAAGTTGCCAAACGCTTTATCGGCAACATCAATCTGGAAACCGCGCGCATGCAGCAGTTGATCGAGCGAATGCTGCAACTGGCGCGGCTGGAGTCGGGGCAGGGGCTGGATCGCCAGTCGGTGGAACCGGCAAAACTGGGCAAGCGCACCCTCGACGCCCGCCAGATCATCGCCCAGCGCCGTCAGGTCGAGTTGGTGGCCGAGCTGGCCAGCGCGCCGAAACAGAAGTGGGATCCGCTGCTGGTGGAGCAGGCCATCGGCAACCTGCTGGATAACGCTATCGACTTCTCTCCCGCCAACGGGCAGGTCACCCTGAGCGGCAGCCAGCAGGAGGAGGGCTACTGTTTTCGGGTTACCGACTGCGGCCCCGGCATTCCCGACTACGCATTGCCGCGCATCTTCGAGCGCTTCTACTCCCTGCCACGACCGGACAAGGGCAAGAGCAGTGGTCTGGGGCTCAGCTTCACCCATGAGGTAGCCCACCAGCATGGCGGCCGTCTGACCCTGAGCAACCGGCCGGAAGGAGGCGCGCTGGCGGAACTCTGGCTGCCATTCGCCTAGTCCCCCTGCAACTTCACATTCCCCACACAAAACGGCATTAGACTGCCGCTTTCTCTCATCCATTTGCTCAAGGAAATGCTATGTCCCGCCTGCTTCTCTCCAGCCTGCTGGCTGCCGGTCTGCTCGCAGCCCTGCCTGCCTCCGCCGCCAGCGGCTGCTTTCTCTATGCTGACGGCAACGGCCAGACCCTCTCCAGCGAAGGGGACTGCTCCAGCCAGCTGCCGCCCGCGTCCACCTTCAAGATCCCGCTGGCGCTGATGGGTTACGACAGTGGCTATCTGGTTGATGAAGAGCATCCGGCACTGCCTTACAAACCGAGCTATGACGGCTGGCTGCCCGCCTGGCGCGAAACCACCACCCCGCGCCGCTGGGAAACCTACTCGGTGGTCTGGTTCTCCCAGCAGATCACCGAATGGCTGGGGATGGAGCGCTTCCAGCAATACGTCGACCGCTTCGACTACGGCAACCGGGATCTCTCCGGCAATCCGGGCAAGCATGACGGTCTGACCCAAGCCTGGCTCAGCTCCAGCCTCGCCATCAGTCCGGAGGAGCAGGCTCGCTTCCTCGGCAAGATGGTGAGCGGCAAGCTGCTGGTCTCGGCGCAAACCCTGCAATACACCGCCAATATCCTCAAGGTGAGCGAGATCGAGGGCTGGCAGATCCACGGCAAGACCGGCATGGGCTACCCGAAGAAGCTGGATGGCAGCCTAAACCGCGATCAGCAGATCGGCTGGTTCGTCGGCTGGGCCAGCAAACCGGGCAAGCAGCTGATCTTCGTCCATACCGTGGTGCAAAAGCCTGGCAAGCAGTTCGCCTCCCTCAAGGCGAAAGAAGAGGTGCTGGCCGCATTGCCCGGGAAGCTGAAGACCCTGTAATTCCTCCAGAAACCGGCGCAATGCCGGTTTTTTTATCCCCCTTCACCACCACTTCACACAAGCCCATCCCCCCTTCACGTCCGGCCGGCAGACTCACTCCATCCAACAAGGAGACGTGTCATGGTCAAACAGATATTCACCCACAAGATCTTTCTGCTGCTGTTGCTCAGCCTGCTGCTGATGGTACCGGTGCAATCCATCATGGAGCTGAACCGGGAGCGTCAGGCTTACCGCAGTCAGGCCATTCACAGCATCATGGCCAGCAGCAGCGGCCCGCAGCGACTGATGGGGCCCATTATCGTACAGCCCTATACCCGTTCGGTGACGGTCGAGCAGGAGGGCAAGCGCTTCGTCCGTCAGGAGCAGATCTACCGCTACCTGCTGCCGGAACAGCTGGACGTGCAGGCCATCATGGAGGTGACCCCGCGCAAGCTCGGCATCTATCAGGCGCAGGTCTATCAGACCCGGCTCTCCCTCTCCGGCCGTTTGCCGACAGCAGCTCAACTACAAGAGAGCGCGCCGCTCGCCGGGGATGATGAGCTGGTGGCAGGCAAACCCTACCTGAGTCTGGTACTCTCCGATGCCCGCGGTATCAACAGCGTCCCCGAACTGCAACTCGGCACACAGCGGATCCCGTTTGCCCCCGGCGCCCGCCTCGGTGATGCGCTCGCGGGTATCCATGCCCCGATCGACAGCCTGCCGCAGCAGGATGGCACCTTCCATCTGGAGCTCAATCTACAGGGGATGAACGCCCTCGACATAGTCCCGCTGGGCAAGGAGAGCACCCTGCAGCTGGCGGGCAACTGGCCCCACCCCAACTTTATCGGCGACTTTCTGCCGGGCAGTCGCACCCTGAGCCCACAAGGGTTTGAGGCCAACTGGCAAACCAGCTGGTTCGCCAGCGACATGGAGACCCGCTTCAACCGGATGATGAACGGGGGCGATAGCAATCTCTCCACCTTCAGCGTCAGTCTGGTGCAGCCGGTGGATCACTATCAGCTCAACGAACGGGCGGCCAAATATGCCCTGCTCTTCATCGGCCTCACCTTTATCAGCTTCTTTATGTTCGAGTTGCTCAAGGGGCTGAGGGTTCACCCGATCCAGTACGCGCTGGTAGGCATGGGGCTGGCTATCTTCTATCTGGTGCTGCTGGCCCTGACCGAGCACCTCGGCTTTGGCTGGGCCTATCTGGTAGCCGCGCTGGCCAGCGTGCTGCTCAACGGCTTCTACCTCAGTCATGTGCTGAGTGGCCCGAAGCAGGGGATCGGCTTCGCAGCGCTGCTCGGGCTGGTCTATGCCATCCTCTACAGCCTGCTGCAAGCCGAAGAGATCGCCCTGCTGCTCGGCGCCCTGCTGCTGTTCGCCACCCTGGCGCTGATCATGATGCTGACCCGCAAGCTCGACTGGTATCAGGTGATGGGGCAACAGAGTGTCGAGTCCCGCCCAGCCGGACATGACAATGACGACTGAGGGCACAACCTCCGTCAATCTCTGACCTAGACAACAAAGGCTTCAGTCGGTTCTTCTCGAAAAAAGCGGAACCGGCTGGGCCTTTGTCCGCCAATTTCCTAGCATGCAACCATGTTCCACAGGCGGACGATCACATGAAAATGCATCCGGGCAGGATCCTGCTCTATTCCGGCTTGCTATGGGCTCAGGGAGCTCTGGCCGGTACCCTCACCATTCATCCCGAACCGGTCGAAGACCTCTTGCACAATCCCGGCGTCGGTATCGAAGAGTTTCACAACAGCTGGGGTCATCCCCTCTCTCTGGCTGAACATCCGGTCAGCACGGTCGACTACTTCCGCTTCTACTGGAGCGAGCTGGAGCCACGGGAGGGCGAATACAACTTTGCTCTGATCGACAGGGCCATCGATCAGGCACAGCACGCCACCCCGAAACAGTCGATTGCCCTCAGGGTCATGACCCTTGATGAGCCCTTCTCGGGCAGCAAGATCCCGGAGTGGCTCATCAACAAGGGGATTCGGGGAGAGTGGGTGAACAACCACCAGACCTTTGTGCCCGACTACAGCGACCCGCAGTTCCTCGCCCGAGCCACCCGGCTGTTTCAGGCGTTGGGCGCCCATTACGATGGCAACCCGGCGCTGAGTCATGTCGACATCGGCATGATAGGTTCATGGGGGGAGTGGCACATGAGCAACTTCCCCGGTCCGACGCTGGAACAGCGCTACAGCAGCGAGCAGCTCAAACCCTATGTTGACCTGCAGATGGCCGCTTTTCCGCGAACCCCCAAGCTGATGCTCATCAACAACCTGCCCATGTTTGAGTATGCCGTGGGCAAGGGAGCTGGCTGGCGGGCAGACTGCCTCGGCGACTGGCACCACTTCTCCCAAAGCTGGAGCCACATGCGCAACGCCTACCCGGAACGACTGGCGAGCGCCCGCGCCGATGTGGCGAACTTCGATTCCAGCTGGCAGCGGGCGCCGGTCAGTTTCGAGGTGTGCGGCAAGCTGAGCGAGTGGCCAGGCCAGCAGCAGTACACCATGGAGGAGGTCAAGGCCACCTTTGACTGGGCGCTGGCCCAACACGCCTCCACCATCAATCTCAAGTCGGATCCGGTTCCGCCCCAATATCGACCCATCGTCGACAATGCCCTGCGCAAGATGGGCTATCGCATCGTGCTGGACCAGCTGACCCTCAAGGGAACCATGAAGCCGGGGGCTACCCTTGCCCTCAACGGCGACTGGCACAACGACGGGGTAGCGCCGGCCTATCGCAACTGGCCGCTCACCTACCGGCTGGTCAACGACGAAGGGCAGGTCGGCGCCATGCTGGTGACCCGCAACGACATGACCCGCTGGATCCCGGGCAGCAAGGCTACCACTCGCGACAGCCTGACCCTGCCGGGCCGGATGGCACGCGGTCACTACTATCTCGAGCTGGCCTTCATCGGTCAGGACAAGCAGCCCGCTCTGCAGCTCGGCATTGCCGGTCTGGAAGAGAGTGGCTGGTATCGTCTGGCCGAGATAGACATCCAGTAACGCAAAAGGGCTCCCGCAGGAGCCCTCTTTCATTACATCAGCACGCTCTTTTTAAACAGATCCCACACCCCGAACGAGAAGTGCTTGAAGATGTCGATGCCAAGGGCTGACTTCACCAGATAGAGCAGCAGCACCATGCCGCAGATCCCCAGCAGCAACAGCAGGGTGGTCAGCAGCACCTTGAGGTGAAAGCGAAAGCCGCTCTCCCGCCCGCGGTGACGGCGATCCCGTCCCATCAGCACCACCAGATAGCAGCGCCAGCGACCGATGCCGAAGGCGCTGTTGACGTTGATGGTGTGCGACTTGCCATCACTCATCAGCCGCAGCGCCTGCTCTATACCGTCGCGCTGGGTTTCACTCAGGCTCCCGGCCACCTCGGGGGAGAGAGCACGGTAGAAGCGGTCTATCGCCCCCTGCGACTTCTGCTGTAGCGAGTTCATTGCTTCTCTCCTTGCGGCTGGCCCACGGCCTTGCGGTAGACCGCCATGGTCTGGCCGGCGATCCGCTGCCAATCATACCGCTGCAGATAATCGCTGTAATCGACCTTGCCGCGAGTCAGCTGGGCGTTGAGTCGCTCTGCCAGCGCACTAACATCGCCGACCGGGAAATAGCACTCCTGTTGCAGCGCCACCGCCAGATTGGCGGGAATGTCGCTCACCACCACTGGCAGGGAGAAGGAGAGTGCCTCCAGCAGGGCGATCGGCAACCCCTCGTGATAGGAGGGCATGGCAAACAAGGCGGCTTGTGAAAAGACGCTGATCAGCGCCTCGCCATTGAGGAAACCGGTGCGGATCACCCCCGGTGTTTCATCCGCTATCCGCTGCAAGCGCTCGCTGTAGGGGGTAGGGTGATCCGTATCCCCCACCAGTACCAGCGGCAGCTCGGTATCGAGCTGGCGGTAGGCGGCGATGAGATCGTGCAGCCCCTTCTCTTCGACGAAGCGGCCCACCGCCACCAGATAGCTGCCAGCGGTCAGTCCGAAACGGGCCAGCGTCAGTTCCCTCTTGTCCGCTGCCGGCAACCCGACCCGTTTCACCCCGTTGTAGATGAGGTGGGCGTCCTGGCGATCGTACTGGCGGCGGATCGCCTCGTTGATCACTTCGGAGATAACGATCACCTCGCTGGCATAACGTACCGCCCAGCGCTCGCCAAGACGCAACACCCACTTGGCCAGCGCCCCCCACTTCTGGCGGTCATAATCGGGGCCGTGATGAGTAAAGACCACCCTCTTGCCAAGCAACCTCAGCAGCGGCACCACCAGCCCCGGGCCGATGGCATGGACATGCACCAGATCGCAGGCATGACGGCGGCAGTAAAAAGCCGCGAGCAGAGAGTGGAGGATTGCCTCCAGCGACTTCTTTTTGGGGGTGGGCAACGCCTTGAGAGCCACCCCTTCAAACTCGCCGCTTCGGTAATTCACATAGGGGGCGCGAGCCAGCACGGTCGCGGCCACTTCGAACTGGCGGTGCAGCTCCGGATAGAGGGACTGACAATGGGTTTCGACACCGCCCAGTACATGGGGGATCCCCCGGGTACCGAGCACGGTCACACTAATCTGCTTCATGATCTTCTCGAATGATTCTGGCGGGATTGCCCGCAACAACGGCGCGAGCCGGGACGGAACGAGTAACGACGGCACCGGCACCGACACAGGTATGATCACCAATGGCGATGGCCCCGATGACGATAGCGCCGGTGCCGAACTCGACCCCGTCCCCCACGGTGGGCGAGAGGAGCTGGCCGCTTTGGCGATCAGGCTTGTTGCCCAGGGTACAGTTGTGGCGCAGGGTGCAGTCACGCCCCATCTGCACGCCGTCACCGATGACGATATTCTGCGGGTGATAGAGGCGCAGACCCCAACCCAGCCGGGCTCTTGGCGAGATATCGAGGCCGCACAACAGCTTGAATCCCTTGAGCAGCAGCAAGCCGGGCAACGCCAGAAAGCGGCCTCCCTGATAACGGGTCTGTGCCAGCCGGTAACTGAACAGGAACAGGCGCGCCGTCTTGCTCGGATTGAGTGCCAGTTCGGCTTTCAACTCGTGCCAGAAACTCATCTCCGTTTCTCCTCCAGCAACGACTGGTAGAGCGCCAGCAGAGCTTGCTGGTGGCTGGCGAGGGAGTAGTTGTCGATCAGTCGCTGACGGGCCGAACGCCCCATGGCCGCTGTCTGCTCCGGCTCGGCCACCAGCCTGTCCATGCAGCGGGCCAGCTCGTCGGCATTGCCCGCCTCGAACAGCAGGCCATCGAGACCGTCGCGGATCTGCTCCGGAATCCCGCCAATTCGAGCCCCGATCACCGGTTTGCCGTAGGCCATCGCCTCCAGTACCGACATGGAGCAGTTCTCGTACCACTCGGACGGCACCACCACGGCCTTGGCGTGGCGTAGCAGATCGAGCAACGCTTCCCCCTGCTTGAACCCCAGCAGTTCGGCATTGGGATAATGCTGCCCGAGGTGTGCCAGCAGCGGGCCACCGCCCACAATTTTGAGGCCCGCCGGCCGCGTCATGCGCTGATGGGCACGGGCAAGCGTCTCGACCCCTTTCTCGGCCATCAGGCGGCCGAGGAACAGAAAGTACCCCCGATCCTCTCCGCTTTCGCGGCTCGACTCGACATCTATGCCATTGAGGATCACCTCGATGCGGGAAGCGGGCAGCCGGGTACGAAGCATCCCGGCCATGAAGGCGCTCGGCGCCACCAATGCATCGACCTGCTCATAGTTGCGGCGCCACTGTTGCCAGGCCGCCTCGGCAGAGAGCAGCAGGCTCTTGCCCCACGACCCCTCCTGCCACTGATGGCGAAACAGCTTGAGCCAGGAACCCTCGATCCGGGTCAGATCGAACGGCTCGCCATCGACCAGCATGCTGTAGTTGGGACAGGCCACCTTGTAGTCATGCGCCGTCAGCACTGTCTTGCAGCCCAGGGATTTGGCCACCCGGATGATCGCCGGGGTGAGCTGGTGGTAGATGTTGTGAAAGTGAACGATATCGGGCCGCTCGGCACGGATAAGCTCCGCCAGCCGATCACAGGCCTCCTGATTGTGGATGAAGCGAGCGGCAATCTTCAGCCGATCGAAGAGCCCGTGCCGCTGGTGATAATCGACGTTGGCCGGAAAGTAGCCGCTCTGGGGCGAGGGGAGGTTATCCGGATGCTGCATGGCAAAGTCGATCACCTGATGACCCGCCTGACGCACCATCTCCCGTTCCTGAAAAAGGACGGTCTCGGCACCTCCCTTCATGAAAAAGAACTTGTTGGCAAAGAGCACCTTCACGGCAATGACTCCTGGATCAGACGATGGGCGGGCGCCTCGCGCGGGGAGCGCTGGGGCAACAGCAGGCCGCGTACCAAGCCAGCTGCATAGATGGAGAGGTTCATGACACTGCGCAGGGCATCTTGCAGGGAGCGGTTTTTCAACCACTTGAGAGCGATGAAGCCACCCAGCGGTGCCAGCGCCAGCAGCGGCAACCAGAACGGCAGCCCGGCTGCGAAAAGCAGTACGCAGAACAGGAGTGCCAGCAGGTAGAGCCCGAACAGCAGCTCGGAGCGGATCACCGACAACACCTCGCGAAAATAGGGCTGCCCCCACGCCGAGCGCACCAGCTCGCCGCTGGCAAACAGATACCCCATGCGCCAGCGGTAACGGATCAGGGCAAGGGAGTCCATGGTGTGGGAGGTGTGAAAGAAGAAGGGGACATCGAGCCGCTCCAGCCGATAGCCCGCCTGACGCAACCGGATACCCAGCTCCGCCTCTTCGTAACCATGCAGGTTGCGATTGGTGAGATAGCCGATCTGCTCGATGGCGCTGCGTCGAAACAGACCGCCACCACACAGCCAGCGCGACTCGCCCAGCGGATAGATCTGGTTGATGCGCTGCTTGCGCGACTTGAACTCATAGCTGCGGGCATCATCCATCTCGGCCCGCCCGGCCACGCCACCGCATTCGGGGTGGGAGTGCATGTGTGCAAGGGCGGCCGGCACAAACTCAGGCTCCAGCTTCATGTCGCCATCGAGCAGCAGCAGGAATTCCCCTTCACTGAAGAGGTAGCCAAGCTGTGGCCCCACACCACAACAGCGATCGGCCGGGTTGGTCAGGCTGACGACAGTCACTCCCAGCTGGCAGGCGATCGCCTGGGTGCGGTCAGTCGAGAGACTGTCCGCCACGATAATCTGGTGGGTGTAGTCGGCCAGAGCGCTTCTGATGCTGGCAATGGTGTCGGCAATCCCTGCCTCCTCGTTGTAGGTCTTGATGATGACAGAGATAAGGGGGGATGGAGTCATGACACCTCACAAGAGCTGGTGGCCTGCCGAACCGAAGAACGGATCACCAGGGCGGCACCCAGCACGAAATAGAAGAGGAACTGCTGCACCGGGATCAGCATCAGCAGCTGGCTGTAAGGCAAGCTCAGCAGACAGGCGATCCCGAACGCGATGAAAGCGGGTTGGTAGCTGAGCAGACGCACATCTGCCGCGCTCAGCAGCTGGCGATCCAGCAACGGACGGGGACGGCAGCACCAGAGCAGCAGAACGATCAGCACGATGAAGATCAGGGTGCCCATCAGTCCCACCTCCCACAGCAACACGCTGAGGGAGGTGGAGTCGAGCAGCACGTTGAACAGGGGGTTGAGAAAACCGGGCAGGGTGCTGCCATGGTTGGTGGTGTTGAGGCCATAACCAAACAGCAGATTGCTGAGACCGTGGTTATCACCGTTGCAGGCCCAGAAAAAGAGCGTCGTCACCCGCCCCAGCTCACCGGTTTCCGGGTTGATGTGGTTGGGATCGAAGATATAACCGAGGGAGTCGATAAACAGCGCAATGGCCCCCTGTTGTCCGGCCCCCTCGAACGCGGATGAGTAGGAGGCAGCCAGCACCAGAACGGCCACTGCCACCAGCACCGTCATCGCCAGCGCAATCAGCAGCAGACGCTTGAGGTCATAGCTCTTCATCCCCCTGACATAGCTGGGCGAGAGCCAGACCCAGGCCAGCAGCAAGGGGGACAACAGGATGACGAACTTCACCTCGGCCAGCACACAGATGGCAAAGGCGGCAAGAATGTGAAAAGCGACCAAACGACGCGAAATGAGGCCGTGGCGAAACTCGGAGAGCTTAATCAGCATCACCAGCAGGCAGAAGAAGCCGAGTGCACCCGTATTGCCGCCCCCCATGGGGTCCCCCCCGAAGGTGCCGACCACCGAGTCCCACTTCTCAAACTCGCCGCGCATTGCCACCCGTTTCGGCACCACCACCAGCACCTGAAACAGCACCACCGGGATCTGCAGGTAGAAGACCCACTCCACCAGCTTCATGATGCGGTAAATCTGTGACTCGCGGCAGAAGCCGAGCAACAGGCAGGGGAGCAGCAAAGAGAGCGCCAGCTCGTTCTTGAAACCGATGATAGTCACCATGCCCCCCTGCTGAAGCAGGGTGCCCAGCAGCGCCAGCACCAGCAAGCCACAGTAGAGCAGCAGCAGCACCTTCTCCTGATAGTCGAGCCGCAGCGGGCTGTAACGCGTCTGCAGCGGCAGCAACATCAAGGTGGCAATGGCCAGCAGGAAGGGCAGCCAGAGGAAGGCTGTAATGCCGGTGACGTACTGGGCCAGGCCGCAGATCACCAGCGACAGCAGCAGATTGGCCTGCATGATGAGGGCACTGTTCACGAGGGCAGCTCCATCCGCCCCTGCAACTCGGCAGCCCGGCGGTTGACCCGCAAAAAGACGAAGCCGTAGCGCACCGCAGTCAGCAGAGAGAAGGCCAGCACGCAGAGCTCGTACTCCTGCTGCAACCAGGGCAACAGCACGAAGGCAATCACCACGACCAGCAGCTGCTCAAGCTGGATCTGCAAAAAGTAGCGGGGCGAGCCGAACACCAGCTCGATTACGGTCAGCGGGCAGATGGCCACCGCAGTAAAGACATAGGGCAACATGTAGCGGGAGGTATCGATGGAGGCGATCCACTCCGCATTGAAGAACCACTTCATCACCAGCGGATAGCAGATGAGGATCCCGAGGGTGGCCGCACTGCCCATCGCCAGCAGCAGCCGCTTCACCTTGCGAAACTCCTCCCCGTTGAAACGGCGCTGGCGAAAATCCTCCGACCATCGCGAGAAGATGGAGTGGCGGATGGCGTTGCCAACAATCACCACGGGCGCCAGACAGAAGCGGTTGACCACGGCAAAGTAGCCCGCCACCAGAGGGGAAAACCAGAAGTTGATCAACACGGTCGGCAGATTGGCCGTCACCATCGCCAGCACCTCGGCACTGCCGACACCAGCCAGATGCGCTTTATGGCGGGAGAAGAAGTGCTGCAAGCGGCGCGGGGCAGCCTCCCTCAGCATGGCACTGTGCCAGGTAAAGGCAGACCACAACCAGCCCCCGATCACCACCAGCAGCAGACAGGCCCATAACTGATAGAAGTGCGCCATGTCAGGGGCCAACAGCAGACAGAGCAGCACCACGGCAGAGGCCGAGATACGCTGCAGACCGAGCCGCTGGTAGTGGCCGGCCCGCAGGGCCAGATTCTCGGCGATGAGGAGCAGCCCGTGGGTCACGGTCAGCAGGTAGAGCGGCCAGAGCGGCAGCGAGAAAAAGCAGACCACCACCAGCACATAGGGGATGGGGAGCAGCCAGACCTGCAACAGGGAAAAGATCAGGTTGCCGGGCAGCTCGGCCTCCTCCAGCTTGGGCAACAGCAGTTGCGAGGCAAAGGTGGCAAGCTGGGCACCGATCAGCACCAGACTGTAGCTGAGGGCATAGAGCCCGACCGCAGCCATGTCGAACTTGTGCGACAGTGACCAGACCGAGAACGCCCCGATCAGCTGGGATAACACGGAAGCACCCCCTATGGTGGTGATGCTGCGCAGCAGTTTCATAGCGCGCCCCAGGTGGGTGCACCACAGAATCTCAGGTTCTCCGCCCCTTCCAGATCGCGCTCGGCGACCTGGGTCAGCACTGTCCCCAACACCGCCACTCTGGCATCCCGCAGCTGTGCCAGCACGCTCAGCACCCGACTGGCCGGCAGCTGGCCGGACTGGATCACATGAATGGCACCATCCAGCGGTTGCCCCAGCAGCAGGGCATCCTTGCCGACTTCCAGCGCAGGGGTGTCCACTATGATGCGGTCAAACTGCCCGGCAAGGGTTGCCAGCAGTTCGCTCCAGCGTGGCGAGCCAAGCAGTGCCAGCGGGGAGGAGACCGGCTGGCCAGCCGGCAGCAGGGTCAATCCCTCTTTTGGCACCAGACAGGCAGCCAAATCGGCTTCGCCTGCGAGCAGCTCGGCTAACCCCGGTCTGGCTGCCTGCCCCAGCAACTGGCGACCAAGGGAGCCCCGGCGCAGATCCCCATCCACCAGCAGCACTCGCTCATGGCGGGCAAAGCTGGCGGCACAGAGAGCCGCCAGCGTCGACTTGCCCTCACCAGCACCGGTCGAGGTGATCATGATGCGCTGCAGCTGACCCGGCTCCAGCCGCATGATGGCGTAGAGGTCATCGGCACTGGCACCTACTCTGGGATTGACCGCCCCCACCCGCAGCAGGGCACTCTGATCCTGCAGGGCCGCCAGCCGCGGGATTTCACCAAGCACCCGACCACCGAGCTGGGAGACCAGCTGGCTCAGACGATCCAGGGTATTGCGCAGCGCTCCGGCAGTGATGACTACCAGCACGGCAACCATGCCCGCCATGATCACCACCATCAGCAGAAACAGCATCTTGTTTGGTTTGGCAGGCAGCAAGGGCACCGATGCCGCGTCGTAGAGGATGGCATTCGACTCGTGCAGCTGAGCGTTCAGGCGGGTCTCTTCCTGACGGCGAAACAGCTCGTTATAGAGCTGACGGGTCTTGTCGATATTGTTCTTCAGGTTGTTGTACTCATCCTTCTTGACTGCCAGCGAGGAGAACTCCCGCTTCTTCTCGTCAAGCTGGGCGAGGTACTCCTGCTCCTTGCGCTGGCTGCTCTGGTAGCGATCCTCGATACCGTCGGCAATCTCCCGCATCAGCTGGTTTGACTGGGTATTGAGCGCCTTGATGCGTGCCTCGGCCTGCAGAATACGGTCATGCTTGGGGCCATAACGCTTGGCCAGCTCGGAGAGCTCCTGCTGGGCCTTGATGAGGGCGATGCGCAGATCCTGCATCTGGGGGTGGTTGGAGACCTCGGGCAGGGAAGCCAGCGCCGCCGGATTGCGGCCGTACTCCTGAATGGACTGGAATTCGGCCTGCGCCGCCAGCCGCCGCTCGCGGGCATCCGCGTACTTGTTGGTGATGATACCGAGCTCTTCGGTTTGCAGACCATCTACGCCGCGAAACGTCAGCAGATCATTGCGGGCAAGAAAATCGCCGAGCTGCTTCTCCTGCTTCTCCAGACTGGCCTTTATCTCCACCAGCCGGCTCTGGTTCCAGTGCGATGCCGTGGTGTTGGCATCGACCCGCTCCTCCACATTGAGATCGATGTAGGTCTGGGCCACCTCATTGGCGACGCTGGCGGCCAGCTCGGGAGAACGGGATTCGAACCCGATGCTGACCAGCTGGGTATCGCGCACCGGCGAGACGGTCAGGTGTCTGGCCAGATACTCCAGCGCATGCTGGTGGCGTGAGGAGGCATCCTCTTGATGTCCGGCACTCCAGAGCCCCTTGATGCGGCTCAGCCAGCTGTCCGGATTGGGCTGCCCGTTGAATTCCGGCAGCTCAGCCAAGCCCAGATGAGTAACCACCTTCTCGGCCACCCGGCGTGACTTGAGCAGCTCGAACTGGGTGTTGTAGTACTCGCGGCGGCTGGTATCGACCCGATAGACGGGCTCGATAGGGGAAGCGCTGTTGGCATCTGCCTTCAGCAGCAGGGTCGCACTGGATTGATAGTAGGGCGGCATGCTGAGGATAAAGGGGGCTGCAGCCAGGGTCACCACGGCGGCAAACAGCACCACCTTCCACCAGTTTGCCTTGAGCACCCGCCAAGGGCCGCTGAAATCGAGGCGACTCTCTAGCGCACGGCCATTTTCAACCAACAATGAAGTCATGAAGAGCGTCCTGGATCAGAAGAAACTTTGTTCGATGGTGATGATGTCGCCGGGATTTAGCTGCCGTTGCAGGCTCACCTCTTCCAGCAACTGATCGCTGCCATTGAGGCGCAGGCTGATATCCCGTCTGGCGGCGCGATCGGTGAAACCACCCGCCAACGCGACGGCCTTCTCCACCGTCAGGCCGGGCTGGTATTCATAGCCACCTGGGTGAGCCACCTCGCCAGCAACAAACACCTGGCGGAAAGTGGTCACGTTGACCGTCACCATGGGGTCGAGCAGCACGCCGTGCTTGAGCCCTCTGGTCAGCAGCTCGGCCACCTCAGTGGTGGTATGGCCCATCAGCAGCACCTGACCCAGATAGGGGTAATTGACGTGGCCACTGGTATCGACCTTGAACTTCATCGACAGATCCGGCTCGCCATACACCCGGATTTCGACCTCATCCCCCGGCGCCAACCGGTAGGCGGAATCGTTGCCTTGCGGGCTCTGGCCAGCCCAGACCGACAGGCTGAACAACCAGCCAAGCAGAAGCACCATCACGCTTTTGTTCATGTTAAATGGCTACCTTGAGTGAAAGAGAAAGCTGTTGTTTGTCGTAACCGAGGGCACGGCCATAGCAATTGCCGCCGATGTCGATGGGCTGCCCGGCAAAGCTGGAGCCGGAGTCGGCCTGCTGGTAGTGGAGCCCCAGATTGACGGAGGGACGAATGTCGTAGCTGATGCCCATGCCCCAGCGATGGATATCGTCCTGACGGTGGCGGTTGTCGTTACCACAGACCACCGACTGGTGATAATCATCCCGGATATCGTGATAAGAGAGCGTGGTCGCAACTCCGGGTGACCAGTGGTGCTGCCACTCGGCGCCATATAGCTGGCTGCTGACATAGCCGCCGTCACCACCCGGATCACGAATGGTCCGGCTGGAGAGCAGCGCGAGCTTGCTGTAATCGAGCGGTTGCCACTCCAGACGTAGATCCCAGTTCAGCCCTTTGAAACTCTCTGCATGCGGATCGTTGACGAAACGCTTGTAGATCCCGCCGATATTGGCATCGATCCGGGTCTTGCCAGTCAGCTGGCTCATCACCCCGGTGATGAGAAAAAACTCGTCGGAATCCTTGCGCGGATTGGCCGGATAGCGTCGCAGATTGGTCTGCAGGGTGTAACGAAAACGGCTGACATGGGTCACCTGATCGAACAGCTCGACAATGGCAGTGTTCTCCTGCCACTCCTGCTCGGCCATATAGCGTTCAAAGTCATGCAGGTAGAGGTGCTTGTCGAGATAGCCCAGCGCCTTGTGGGAGAGCGCCAGCTCCAGCTTGCCTCTGGCATCGGGAGCGCCGTAACTGTAGCGGCCACCCACTTCGCTGCGTTTGAAGCGCAGCGGCTCGGCAATGTTGAACCAGCCGAAAGTGGCATCACCGCCAGCCTTCTCATCCCCCTGCAACATAAAGCCTTCGGTCAGCCCCTCGCCACGCGCCTCATGGCCCAGCCGATACTGGTACATCAGCTGGAAGGCGTTGCGCAGGGAGAAGCGCCAGCTGCCGTCAAACTGGAACTGGTGATCTGCATAGTCATCCGTATGGCTGCTGCCATAGCGACGATAATCACCCAGATAGCTGAACTGATAGCGATCCAGGCCGCGTTCGCCCACCAAGCGAAATTCCGGGGTGATCCCGACGAAATCGGAGCCAATCGCCTGACCACTGTCACGCTGCCACAAGAGGTTGCTGTCGTGGCCGTAACGGCTCTCCACCTTGGTTTGGATCTCCAGACCAAGCGGCCCCTGATGGGATACGGGGGTGACCTCGGCGCGGACTGAAAGAGAGGGGGAGAGCAGCAGTCCGGCGCAAACGAGGCTAGTAAGCGGATGCACCGACAAACCCTTTGAATACAGTCAGGAAAATGACTTTGAAATCCAGTCCGAGCGACCAGTACTGGATGTACTTGAGATCGAACTTGACCCGCATCTCCATCTTGTCGAGGGTGTCGGTTTCACCACGAAATCCATTTATCTGGGCCAGCCCGGTAATCCCCGGTTTGACCTTGTGGCGCAGCATGTACCGCTCCACCAGTGAGCGGTACTGCTCGTTGTGCGCCACGGCATGGGGACGTGGCCCCACGATCGACATGGAGCCCTGAATCACATTGAAAAACTGCGGCAGCTCATCCAGCGAGGTACGACGCAAAAACGCACCGAATGGCGTCACTCTGGGATCGCCTCTGGTTGCCTGAGTCACCACGGCATCATTCTCCATGACGCGCATGGAGCGGAATTTCCAGACCTGGATCCGTTTCCCCCCCAGGCCGTAGCGATCCTGCTTGAAGAGCACGGGTCCAGGGGAAGAGAGACGCACCCCGAGAGCCACCAGCGCCATAACCGGAGAGATGAGCAGCAGGATGAGTGAACCCAACACCAGATCTTCAATGCGTTTGAGCAGGGCGGCGCCCCCTTCGAACGGGGAATCGAAAAAGCTGAAGGTATAGATATCGCCCACCCGATCGATGTGGGATACGGTCAGGCCGTACTCGTAGAAATCGGGAACCAGATAGGTATTAACCGTGGTGTCGGAGAGTTCGTAGAGGTAGTGATTGATACGCTCCCGGGCGGTCAGGGGCAGCGCCAGATAGATTTCGTCGACCAGCCCTTTGCGTGCCAGCTCGAGCAGCTCATCGACATCACCCAACAGAGGACTGCGAGTCGGGTAACCGAAGCGCTCTTCGCTACGGGCATCGAAAAATCCGAGCATCTGAATATCGTGACGCGGGCTCTCCCACAGGGATTTTTCCAGCGCCAGTCCGGCCGGAGTCACGCCAATGATGGCCACACGCCGACAGCAGGAGGCATCGCTGAACCAGAGGGTCACCAGTCGGTACAACACCCGATAGCCGGTGGAAATGAGGCAGGCCATGGCAAGCCAGAGCACCGCCAGCTCCAGCGGGAAGGGGTGGTAGGGTTTAAAGATGGGAACCAGATAGACCAGCAGGTAGAGCAGGGTAGCAGTTACCAACCAGGAGAAGATGAGGCGCAGCAGAGACTGCGCCAGATGTTTACGAACCCGGCTGCAATAGAGCCCGGTATTCTGGGAGACCAGAAAGAAGACCACCATGCCCAGCGTGACCAGGGACATCTCGTCCAACCCATGAAACAAGCCAAAGTGCCGTGCGAGCAGCACCATTGAGACTGAAATTCCCACCAGATCGACAAAGCGGGAAAACAGACTGTGGCTCGCGTCTGCGAGCTTGATGATTCGCTTGTTCATGGGTCGCCTTCATACTGATATCACTTATCAGTTTTCTTGACCGGACGAGCCCAGTTCTTGATGTGACGCTGGGGTACCCGGGTAATCACGAGTTCATTTTCACCCACGTCCTTGGTAATAGTAGAGCCGGCACCCAGGGTGGCCCCCTTGCCGATGCGAACAGGCGCTACCAGTTGGGTATCAGAACCGACGAACACATCGTCCTCGATGATGGTCTGGAATTTGTTGACCCCGTCGTAGTTGCAGGTGATGGTACCGGCACCGATATTCACCCCGGCTCCGATCTCGGCATCACCCAGATAGGTCAGATGACCGCACTTGGAACCAACCCCCAGACGGGCCTTCTTCATCTCGACGAAGTTGCCAACGTGCGCATCCTGCTCCAGAACCGCCCCCGGACGCAAGCGGGTAAACGGACCCACTGAGCACTGATCTGCCACCTGTGCACCCTCGATAACCGAGTAGGGTTTCACCTCGGTGTGATCGCCAATGACACAATCTTTCAGTACGCAACCGGCTCCGATACGAACGTGATTGCCGAGAGTCACCTTGCCCTCAATGATGACGTTTGCATCAATAACAACCTCTTCACCAATTTCCAAAACCCCACGCAAATCAAAGCGTGCGGGGTCGATCATGGTTGCACCTGCAATCATCAGTTTCTCGGCCTGCATCTGCTGATAGCTGCGCTCAAGCTGAGCCAATTGCACCCGATTGTTGGCCCCTTCCACCTCGGCGGCACGCTCCGGATGAACGGCGGCAATCGGGCAATTATCGCTGTGAGCCATGGCGATCACATCGGTCAGATAGAACTCGCCCTGGGCGTTTTTGTTGTCGAGACGAGACAACCATTGACGCAACTGGCCCCCATTGGCCACCAGCACGCCGGTATTCACCTCACGAATGGCCAGCTGTTCGGCATTGGCATCCTTCTGCTCGACGATACCGACTACCTGACCATTTTCACGGACGATGCGGCCATAGCCGGTGGGGTTGTCCAGCACCACGGTCAGCAGTGCCATCCCGTTTTCAGCCTTGGCGGCGAGCAAGCGCTGCAGGGTCTCGGGCTGGATCAGCGGGGTATCGCCGTAGAGCACCAGCACATCGTCTTCATCCTTCCAGAACGGGATGGCCTGGGCGACGGCATGACCGGTTCCCAGCTGCTGAGCTTGCAGCACCCAGTTCACATCGGCCGCCACGATCCGCTCTTTCAGCAGCTCGGCACCGTGGCCATAGACCAGATGCAGCTGCTCGGCACCGACCTGACGAGCGGTATCGATCACATGGGAAACCATGGGTTTGTTGGCTACCGGGTGCAGTACCTTGGGCAGAATGGAACGCATACGGGTACCTTTACCCGCAGCCAGGATCACGACGTTGAGGGACATAAATTGGCCTTTGGAACATGAGAAATACTCGGCGGAGTCTATCCAACGGGTAAAAAAAAAGCGACCCGAAGGTCGCTTTTTACATCACCGTTATTAGCGGTAATTCTTTTTGACGATATCGATGACTCGCAGTTGAGCCATCGCCTTGGCCAGCTCGGTGGCGGCCTGGGCGTAGTCGATATCACCATGGGAGCTGTGGATCCGCTCTTCGGCTGCGCGCTTGGCTTCCTGGGCTTTCGCCTCATCCAAGTCGTCAGCACGAATCGCGGTGTCCGCCAGCACGGTCACGGATTCAGGTTGTACTTCCAGCATACCGCCGGAGATGTACAGCACCTCTTCAGTTCCGTTCTGCTTCACCAAGCGGACCAGGCCCGGCTTGATGGCAGTCAGCAACGGAGCATGACCGTGGCGGAGACCCAACTCACCTTCGGAGCCTGATACCTGAGCGGATTGCACGCGACCGGAAAACAGTTTTCCTTCGGCGCTCACCACGTCCAGGTGAAAGGAGATCATCTCTGCCATGGGCCCTCCTGTCGAGGCTTACAGTTTCTTGGATTTCTCGACGACTTCGTCGATACCGCCAACCATGTAGAACGCCTGCTCGGGCAGATCGTCATACTCGCCTTTCAGGATGCCCTGGAAACCACGGATGGTCTCTTTCAGCGGCACGTATTTACCCGGAGAACCGGTAAACACTTCTGCTACGAAGAACGGCTGGGACAGGAAACGCTCGATCTTACGGGCACGGGCTACGGTCAGTTTGTCTTCTTCTGACAGTTCATCCATACCCAGGATGGCGATGATGTCCTTCAGCTCTTTGTAGCGCTGCAGTACGGTCTGAACGCCACGAGCGGTCTCGTAGTGCTCTTTGCCAACCACCAGCGGATCCAGCTGACGAGAGGTAGAGTCCAGCGGGTCAACGGCCGGGTAGATACCCAGTGCCGCGATTTGACGGGACAGTACGACGGTCGCATCCAGGTGGGCGAAGGTGGTCGCCGGAGACGGGTCAGTCAAGTCATCCGCAGGCACGTAAACGGCCTGTACGGAGGTGATGGAACCGGTCTTGGTGGAGGTGATACGTTCTTGCAGAACACCCATCTCCTCGGCCAGGGTCGGCTGGTAACCTACTGCGGAAGGCATACGGCCCAGCAGTGCGGATACTTCAGTACCGGCAAGGGTGTAACGGTAGATGTTGTCCACGAAGAACAGCACGTCACGACCTTCGTCACGGAACTTCTCGGCCATGGTCAGGCCGGTCAGCGCAACGCGCAGACGGTTTCCGGGCGGCTCGTTCATCTGACCGTAAACCAGAGATACTTTGTCCAGTACGTTGGACTCCATCATCTCGTGGTAGAAGTCGTTACCCTCACGGGTACGCTCACCTACACCGGCGAATACAGAGTAACCACTGTGTTCGATCGCGATGTTACGGATCAGCTCCATCATGTTTACGGTTTTGCCTACACCGGCACCACCGAACAGACCAACCTTACCCCCCTTGGCGAACGGACATACCAGGTCGATAACCTTGATGCCGGTCTCCAGCAGCTCGGTGCTGTTGGACTGATCTTCGTAGCTGGGGGCTTCACGGTGGATTGACCAGCTCTCTTCTTCACCGATCGGGCCTTTCTCGTCGATTGGCTCGCCCAGTACGTTCATGATCCGACCCAGTGTCGCAGTACCGACCGGAACCTGGATGGATTTACCGCTATTCATTACTTCCAACCCACGACGCAGACCGTCGGAGGAACCCATGGTGATGCAACGAACGACGCCGCCACCGATCTGTTGCTGAACTTCCAGCACCAGACCCTGGCCTTGACCTTCGCTAACGACCTTCAGTGCATCGTACACCTGGGGCACGGCATTCTGCGGGAACTCGATGTCCACTACAGCGCCGATGATTTGGACGATGAAACCGTTACTCATGTCAAATCCTCTAAACCTTTGATAACCCTTGCCTTACACCGCAGCAGCACCGGATACGATCTCTGTCAGCTCCTGGGTAATACTGGCCTGACGGGCCTTGTTGTATACCAGTTGCAGATCGTTAATCAGGTTACCGGCGTTGTCAGTCGCGGCTTGCATGGCAACCATTCGGGCTGCCTGTTCACTGGCCAAGTTTTCCACTACACCCTGGTAGACCTGAGATTCGACATAGCGAACCAGCAGGGTATCCAGCAGCTTCTTGGGATCCGGCTCATAGAGGTAATCCCAGTGGTGTTTCTTGGCCAGCTTGCTGTCTTCAGTTACGGGCAAAGGCAGCAGTTGATCGACCCGTGGTTGCTGCACCATGGTGTTGACGAACTTGTTGTACACCAGATACAGCTTGTCAATCTCACCGTTGTCGTAAGCCTTCAGCATGACCTTGACTGAACCAATCAGGTCATTGACGCTCGGGTTATCGCCCAGTCCTGCGACGTGAGCTTTCACCTTGGCGCCGTGCCGTTCAAAGAAGTTGGAGGCTTTGTTGCCGATCAGAGCCAGGTCAACCTTGGCACCTTTCGCGCTCCATTGCTTCATATCATTGAGGGCAGCCTTGAACAGGTTGATGTTCAGACCACCACACAGGCCACGGTCGGTGGAGACGACGATGTAACCCACTCGCTTGACCTCACGTTCGATGAGGTAGGGGTGTTTGTATTCCAGGTTCCCCTGAGCGATATGGCCGATCACCTTGCGCATGGTTTCAGCGTACGGACGGCTGGCAGACATGCGATCCTGCGCACGGCGCATCTTGCTTGCTGCCACCATTTCCATAGCGCTGGTGATCTTTTGAGTGTTTTTAACACTCCCGATCTTGTTACGTATCTCTTTTGCGCCGGCCATCTCTTCTCTCCATCAGGTGGCAGCTTGCGCTGCCACACTCGCTTACCAGGTCTGGGTTGCCTTGAAGTCATCCAGCAACGCAGTCAGCTTGCCAACGATCGCGTCGTTGTAGTCAGCCTTGGCATTGATTTCAGCCATCAGCTCAGCATGCTGGGTATCGGCGAAAGAGAGCAGAGCGGCTTCGAAGTCGAGGATCTTGCTCAACTCGACATCAGAGAGATAGCCTTTTTCCGCGGCGAACAGCACCAGAGACTGGTGAGCCACGCTCATCGGAGAGTACTGCTTCTGTTTCATCAGCTCGGTCACTTTCTGACCGTGGTCCAGCTGCTTGCGAGTTGCATCGTCCAGGTCGGAAGAGAACTGGGCAAAGGCAGCAAGTTCGCGATACTGGGCCAGCGCGGTACGGATACCACCGGACAGCTTCTTGACGATCTTGGTCTGGGCGGCACCACCCACACGGGATACGGAGATACCCGGATCAACCGCAGGACGAATACCGGCGTTGAAAGACTGGGAAGTCAGGAAGATCTGACCATCGGTGATGGAGATCACGTTGGTCGGAACGAACGCGGATACGTCGCCCGCCTGGGTTTCGATGATCGGCAGCGCGGTCAGAGAACCGGTTTTGCCCTTCACTTCACCCTTGGTGAACTTCTCTACGTACTCGTCGTTGACGCGAGCTGCACGCTCCAGCAGACGGGAGTGCAGATAGAATACGTCGCCCGGGAATGCTTCACGTCCTGGCGGACGGCGCAGCAGCAGGGAAATCTGACGATATGCAACGGCCTGCTTGGACAGGTCATCATAAATGATCAGGGCATCTTCACCGCGGTCACGGAAGTACTCACCCATGGAGCAACCTGAATACGGAGCCAGGTATTGCAGGGCAGCCGCTTCGGAAGCAGAGGCAACCACTACTATGGTGTTGGCCAGGGCGCCGTGCTCTTCCAGCTTGCGCACCACGTTGGCGATGGTGGAGGCCTTCTGGCCAATCGCAACGTAGACACACTTAATACCGGAGTCTTTCTGGTTGATGATGGTGTCGATCGCAATGGCAGTTTTACCTACCTGGCGGTCACCGATGATCAGCTCACGCTGGCCACGACCGATAGGGATCATGGAGTCGATGGCTTTCAGACCGGTCTGGACAGGCTGGTCAACAGACTTACGCTCGATAACGCCCGGGGCAATCACTTCTACCGGAGAGAAGCCATCGTGCTCGACCGGACCTTTACCGTCGATAGGCTGACCCAGGGTGTTGACCACCCGGCCCAGCAGACCACGACCGACCGGCACTTCCAGAATGCGGCCAGTACCTTTTACTTTCATCCCTTCGGCCAGATCGGCATAGGGACCCATCACTACGGCACCAACGGAGTCACGCTCCAGGTTCAATGCCAGAGCGTAGCGGTTGCCCGGCAGCTCGATCATCTCACCCTGCATGGCATCGGCCAGGCCGTGGATACGAATGATACCGTCACTCACGGAGACGATGGTACCTTCGTTACGCGCTTCGCTCTTTACATCAAACTGCGCAATGCGCTGCTTGATCAGCTCGGCGATTTCAGTGGAATTCAGTTGCATGCTCTAATACCCCAATCAAGATTGCAGCGCGTCAGCCATGCGATCCAGCTTGCCGCGGACAGTTCCGTCGATAACCAGATCACCGGCCTTGATGAGCACCCCGGCCATCAAGGACGCGTCGATGCTGCAATTCAGCTTCACTTTGCGCGCGAGACGTTGTTCCAGAGAAGCCTGAATATTGGCTTTCTGCTGGTCGGTCAGTGCAATCGCCGAAATCACGTCAGCCTGAACTTCTTTGTCCAGTTCAGACTTGAACACCACAAATTCGGCAACGACCGCCGGCAGCACACCCAAGCGACCATTCTCTGCCATTACCCGGATCAGGTTCTGGCCATGCTCGTCGAGTTGCTCCCCGCAGATGCTGACAAACAGTTTTGCCAGCTCGTCGGCAGCCACAGAGCCGTTAACCAGGGAGTGGATGGTCTCGTTCTTCACTACTTCCGCAGCGAAGCTGAGCATCCCCAGCCACTGATCAACCGCCTTGTGCTCAACGGCAAACTCGAAAGCAGCCTTGGCGTAGGGGCGAGCGATTGTAGTCAGTTCAGACATAGCCCCGTTCCCGTTACAGTTCAGCTACCAGTTTGTCGACGATGTCGCTGTTGGCAGCCTGGTCGATTTGGCGCGCCAGGATCTTCTCTGCACCCGCAATGGCAAGAGCAGCAACCTGCTTGCGCAGTTCCTCTTTGGCACGATGACGTTCAGCTTCAATCTCGGCACGGCCTTGAGCCAGGATTTTTTCCCGCTCAGCCTGAGCACCGACAGTTGCCTCATCAATGATCTGGGCCTTGCGTTTGTTGGCCTGTTCAATGATTTCAGCAGCCTGCAGCTTGGCTTCTTTCAGCTGATCGACGGCGTTGGCCTTGGCCAAATCCAGATCTTTCTTGGCTCGTTCGGCAGAAGAGAGACCGTCAGCAATAGCTTTCTGACGGGCTTCGATGGCAGCCATCAGCGGCGGCCATACATACTTCATGCAAAACACAACGAAGAAGAAAAAAGCAATTGCTTGGCCGAGGAGGGTGGCGTTGATATTCACAGCCGATGTCCTCTTTAGTTAGTTAATGGGTTATGCCTGGAGATGTCGTAACGACTTAGCCAGCAACCGCAAACATCACATACAGACCCAGACCAACGGCGATCATCGGGATCGCATCCACCAGACCCATTACGATGAAGAACTGGGTACGCAGAACAGGGATCAGATCAGGTTGACGAGCAGCACCTTCCAGGAACTTGCCACCCAGAATACCGATACCGATGGAAGCGCCGATAGCAGCCAGACCCATCATCATTGCAGCAGCGATGTACAGCAGGTCCATGTTCAAGTTTTCCATGAGGATCTCCATTTATTTAGATGTAATTGATTGTATAAAAAGGATTATTTGAGTCGCATCAACCATGGTCTTCCTGTGCCATCGACAGATAGACGATGGTCAGAACCATGAAGATGAATGCCTGCAAAGTGATGATCAAGATGTGGAAAATTGCCCAAGGCACGGACAGGATCCACTGTGACCACCAGGGTAGCAAACCCGCAATCAGGATAAAGATCAGTTCGCCAGCATACATGTTGCCGAACAGTCGAAGACCCAGAGAGACCGGTTTGGATACCAGCGTAACAGTTTCCAGGATGAGGTTAACCGGGATGGCCGCCGGGTGGTTGAAAGGCTGAAGCGTCAGCTCCTTCACAAACCCGCCGATACCCTTGACCTTGATGCTGTAATACAGGATCAAGAAGAACACGCCCAAAGCCATGGACATGGTGATGTTAACGTCAGCAGAGGGAACCACACGCAGATAGGGAATACCCATCAATTGTGCAGCGTGAGGGATAAAGTCAACGGGGATCAGATCCATCAGGTTCATCAGGAAGATCCAGACAAACACAGTCAACCCCAAAGGTGCGATGACCTTGTTGCGACCATGAAAGATGTCTTTGACGTTACCATTCACAAACTCGACCAGCATCTCCACAAAGCACTGCAGCTTACCCGGCACCCCGCTGGTAGCGTTAACGGCTACTTTGCGGAACAGCAGGATAAACAGGGCGCCTAGCACGACGGAGAATACCATTGAGTCGATATTCACCGTCCAGAACCCGGACCCGACTTGAAGGTGGGTCAGGTGGTGGGAGATATATCCCTGAGGAGTCAGGACTTCTCCGGTTGCAGACATGAGTTTTCCTAATAGTGGTTGTTAAGCGTGAATGAGACTATCCACTGTACAACGAGGGCGAGGATATAAGTGGCGAAAAACGAGACGGTAACGACCTCGACTTTCGCACCAAACAACAGAGCAAACAGACCTGCTGTCGAAACGAGCTTAATCCCAGCCCCACCATAAAAGTCCCGCAAAACCAGGCCCACACTCTCGGTTGTCACCTTGCGGCGCAGCACCCAGACAGTAAACAAGGCTTGAGGAACCCAGTACATCCCCCCTCCGTAAAGGGCGGAATAACCGGCGCTGGCACTAATCTGATAAAACCAGACAGCACTCATCGCCAGGATCAGGATGAGCTGACAAACGAGCATAACCCAGGCTAGCGTAAAACCTTCCAAGGCTATTTTCTGCTTCACCAACCTACCCCTGAACATTACAGAACTGTAAAAAATCGGGATCCGAAGACCCCATGTTAACAGCTCTTAAAGCCGGTCAAATTATACCCTTGAGGGCCGCTATTGCAATATGACAAAAATCCTTAATTTTTGCGGCTTTCCGCGGCAAATCAAGGTTATGGCCATATCAAAAGGAATGGATGTTTTATTACTACAAAAAGCGTAAGAATCACGATTCTGACACGCCAAAATAGCCCAATATACGGTCCAAATCGGATAAATTCTCGTAACTTATTACTAACTTTCCGCTATCCCGCTTGCCAGGCTGAAGTTGCACCTGATTGCCAATTTTTTCTGCCAGTTGGCGCTCCAGGTAGCCGATCTGCGGATCACGGGCCGGTTCGACCCTGGCTTTTGCCGGTTCAAGCGCTTTTTGCACCAGCTTCTCGGTATCGCGTACAGTCAGCCCTTTCTGGGCAACCAGCTTGGCCAGTTCGGACTGAGCCTGACCGCTCAGGGCCAGCAGGGCTCGGGCATGACCCATGTCGAGGTCGCCATGCTCGACGAAACGCTTCACGTCGTCGTTGAGCTGGTTGAGACGCAGCAGGTTGGTCACCGTGGTGCGGGACTTGCCCACCGCCTCGGCCACCTGCTGGTGGGTGAGTTCGAATTCGGTCAGTAGTCTTTGTAAAGCGACCGCCTCTTCGATGGCATTGAGGTCTTCCCGCTGGATGTTCTCAATCAGCGCGATGGCAACGGCAGCCTCGTCGGGTACATCCTTGACGATGCAGGGCACCACCTCGAGCCGCGCCAGCTGGGACGCGCGCCAGCGCCGCTCACCGGCGATGATTTCGAAGGATTGTTCGCCGAGAGGGCGTACCACGATGGGCTGGATCACCCCCTGGGCGCGGATGGAGTTGGCAAGCTCTTCCAGTGCATCCTGGGACATGTCCTTGCGGGGCTGGTACTTGCCGGACTGCAACCACTCCACCGGCAGCTTGCGCAGCTCCCCCTGGTTGGCGGGGGCCATGGCCTGCTCGGTGCGCTGATCGCTCATCACCTGTTTCTGGCGGGCAGCCGTGCTGGTACTGAGCAGGGCATCCAGCCCCTTGCCCAGTCCACGTTTTTTCGGAGTCATATGCTCTCTCGGTCTGCGATGGTCGCCTGACGTTCCTGCTCCTGGCGGCGCAGGATCTCGCCAGCCAGTGCCAGGTAGGCCTTGGCGCCCACCGATGATTTGTCATAGTGCATGGCCGGGGCACCGAAACTCGGGGCCTCAGCCAGTCTAACATTGCGGGGAATGATGGTGCGGTAGACCTTGTCGCCAAAGTGCTGTTTTAGCTGATCGGACACATCATTGGCCAGCCGGTTGCGGTGATCGTACATGGTACGCAGCACACCTTCGATCTTGAGATCGGGATTGACCACGGCGGCCAGCTTGCTGATGGTGTCGACCAGGGCGGTGAGCCCTTCCAGCGCATAGTATTCGCACTGCATGGGCACCAGCACGGAGTCGGCGGCGGCCATGGCATTCACGGTCAGCATGTTGAGGGAAGGTGGGCAGTCGATGAAGACGTAGTCGTACTTGTCCCGCACCGAGGCCAGCGCATTGCGCAGACGGATCTCGCGGGCGAAAAACTCCATCAGGCGGATTTCGGCTGCGGTCACGTCGGCGTTGGCGGCGATCAGGTGATAACCACCGGAAGTTTCGGGTATGATCACCTCGCTGATGGGAGCATCTTCGATCAGCAGCTCATAGGCGGTGCGCTCGACTTCGTACTTGTCGACGCCGCTGCCCATGGTGGCATTGCCCTGCGGATCCAGATCGATCACCAGCACCTTGCGCCGGGTGGCGGCCATGGAGGCGGCCAGGTTCACACAGGTGGTGGTTTTACCCACTCCACCCTTCTGGTTGGCTATGGCAATGACTTTTCCCACACTATCCCCTAAATGAAACTGCGACCCTATTCGGGCTGGATATGTTTGAATTCCAGCAGATGACGTTCGCCTTCCAGCTCCGGCACCCGCAGCTCATGACAGGCTACCAGACGGATATTGGCAGGCAACTGGGCCAGCTCCTCTGCGGGATATTGTCCCTTGAGCGCGAGGAAGCAGCCCTGTTCTGACGGCAGGTGGTGACACCAGCTCAGCATGTCCTCTAGCGAAGCGAACGCTCTGCTGAGTACACCATCAAACCCGACTTCGGGTTGATACTCTTCCACCCGGGATTTGATCGGCGTCACATTGGTCAACCCCAGCTCCAGAATGACCTGGCGGATGAAGTTGATCCGTTTGCCCAGACTGTCTAGCAGAACGAACTGCTTGTCCGGATTGATGATCGCCAGCGGCAATCCCGGCAGGCCGGGACCGGTCCCCACGTCGATGAAGCGCTCACCGTGCAAGTGGGGGCTTACCACCAGGCTATCGAGGATATGCTTGACCAGCATGGCGTCCGGATCTCGCACCGAGGTGAGATTGTAAGCCTTGTTCCACTTGTGCAGCAACTCGACCAACTGCACCAGTTGGCTCTTTTGGGTATCGGTGATAACAATTTCGGCCTGCTTGAGCAGGCCGTTCAATCTTTCCAACATGGGATTCCTCAGGCGGTTTTACGCAGCAGGCCGTGTTTTTTCAGGTGAACCAGCAGGATGGAGATGGCCGCCGGGGTGATGCCGGAGATGCGGGAAGCCTGACCAATGGTCTGCGGCTTGGCATCGTTCAGCTTGGTTTTCACCTCGTTGGAGAGGCCGTTCACATCGCGGTAGTCGAGATCCAGCGGCAGCAGGGTGTTCTCGTTGCGCAGCTGCTTCTCCACCTCGTCGTGCTGGCGCTCGATGTAACCGGCGTACTTGATCTGGATCTCCACCTGCTCGGCGGCGGCCGGATCGGCGATGGCCGGACCGACCCCGTCGATGGCCATCAGGGCATCGTAGGTTACTTCGGGACGACGCAACAGCTCTTCCAGACTCTGCTCGCGGGTCAGCGGGGTATTGACCAGAGCGTTGACTGCCTCCAGTGACGGATGTTGCGGGTGGATCCAGGTTGAACGCATGCGCTGACGCTCCAGCTCGACCTGTTCCATCTTGGCGTTGAATTTGCTCCAGCGCTCGTCATCCACCAGACCCAGTTCGCGACCGATGGCAGTCAGGCGGATATCGGCGTTGTCTTCCCGCAGCAGCAGGCGATATTCGGCGCGGCTGGTGAACATGCGGTAAGGCTCGCGGGTCCCCAGGGTGGAGAGATCATCCATCATCACACCCATGTAGGCCTGATCCCGACGCGGGTTCCAGGGATCCTTGTCCTGGGCACGCAAGGCCGCGTTCAGACCGGCCATCAGGCCTTGTGCCGCCGCCTCTTCGTAACCGGTCGTCCCGTTGATCTGGCCGGCGAAGAACAGGTTTGGAATGCACTTGCTCTCCATGTTGGCCTTGAGATCCCGCGGATCGAAGAAATCATATTCGATGGCATAGCCGGGGCGAGTGATGTGGGCGTTCTCGAAGCCACGCACGGAGCGAACGATCTGCACCTGCACGTCAAACGGCAGGCTGGTAGAGATCCCGTTCGGGTAGAGCTCGTGGGTGGTCAGGCCTTCCGGCTCGACGAAGATCTGGTGCGCCGTCTTGTCGGCAAAACGGGTGATCTTGTCTTCGATCGACGGGCAGTAGCGCGGGCCGATCCCCTCGATCACCCCGGCGTACATGGGGCTGCGATCCAGGTTATTGCGGATCACTTCGTGGGTACGCTCGTTGGTGTGGGTGACGTAGCAGGGCACCTGACGGGGATGCTGGCTGGCATCGCCGATAAACGAGAAGACGGGGCGCGGATCGTCGCCGTGCTGGGCCTGCATCACAGAGAAATCGACGCTGCGAGCATCGATGCGCGGCGGCGTACCCGTCTTGAGACGATCGATGCGCAGCGGCAGTTCACGCAGGCGCTGGGCCAGAGCGATCGAGGGAGGATCCCCGGCACGACCGCCCTTGTAGTTTTCCATCCCGATGTGGATCAAACCATTCAGGAAGGTACCGACCGTCAGCACCACAGTCTTGCCGCTGATGCGGATCCCGCTTTGGGTGACCACACCGGCAACACGATCCCCATCCATGATCAGATCGTCACAAGCCTGCTGGAAGATCTTCAGGTTCGGGTAGTTCTCCAGCATCTGGCGAACGACAGCCTTGTAGAGCAGGCGATCCGCCTGGGCACGAGTGGCTCGTACTGCCGGGCCCTTGGAGGAGTTGAGGGTGCGGAACTGGATCCCGCCAAGATCGATGGCACGCGCCATGATCCCGCCGAGTGCGTCAACTTCCCTGACCAGGTGTCCCTTGCCGATCCCGCCGATCGCCGGATTACAGGACATGTGTCCCAGCGTATCAATATTGTGGGTCAGCAACAGGGTGTTCATGCCCATACGGGCTGCCGCTGTTGCTGCTTCGGTTCCGGCATGACCGCCACCGACGACGATCACATCAAATTGTTCATGGTATTGCATTGGGATCACCTTGATCTGCACGCCTGAAGATCTTTATTTGCCTGGGCTAAAGGGCGGAACATTCTATCTGTTTCGCGTCCTGAGGGGAACGTCTACTTAACGTTCAGTATGAAGGGAGGATCCACTAATTAGATCTTAAGGATCTTTAGATCGATCTTTTACTGGATCTCTTATTAGGATCCGCCCTTTCTGTTGATAAGCACTTTTTGATCATAAAGATCATTAATTTAAGGACGATCCTAGCTTGTGGAAAAGCTTGGATCCTGGCTCGGTGAACGAGGGGATAACCAGGACTTTTATACACAGAGGTCTGTCGGTCTGGATCTAATACATGGATAACTATAGGTTTTGCAGAGCTTTACACCGTAGTTATGCACATTACCCCTGGGCGTTGTGGGTAACCTTGTAGAACAACTCCCCCGGATCAATCTGTTAATAACACGGTGGATAGTCGATCTGGGGATAAGTGGGGAGATCAAGCTTTTTTTCAGGATCTCCCGCACGCTGATCAGACGATCATCGTCATCCAGTCGCGGATCCACACTTCTGCGGCATCTTCGGGGATCTCGTGTTGGGTCACATCTATGTCGAGCCGCTCGCCGATCCGGCTGGCACCGCATTCGGCCAGCAGCCGATCCAGCGTCTTGCCACCCTGGCAAAAGGTGTCATAACTGCTGTCACCAAGGGCAATCACTCCATATTTCAATGAATTAAGATCCGGATGCTGCTCGGCAAGATCCTTGGCGAAGGGTTGCAGGTTGTCGGGCACATCCCCGGCACCATGGGTGGAAGTGACCACCAGCAGGATGGATCCCGCATCATCCAGCACCTCTGCCAGCTTGGCCGGGTTGTGGATCCGAGTCTGGTGGCCAGCCTGTTCCAGCAGGTTGGCGACGTGGTCTGCGACATATTCGGCGGCGCCCAGCATGGAGCCGACGACGAGATTGAGTTTGGCCATGGAATGGATCCTGATTTCAGACAAAGAAACGGAAAGCCGGATTCTACCGCCAAAGGGTGTGGATAAATATGGATAAAGCTTGGGGATAATGGATCCAGTCAGATAATGCCACCGGATCCATCCTGCCGATCTTTTTTCTGCTTCTTTATATTCCTCTCCATTGTCTTCTCCGCTCATGGCTCTCCTGATGACTCCCATCCCCTGCGAGATCCTGCCAATGATGCAGCTAGATAACAATGTAGATGCAAATGATTAGCAATTATTGAATCGATTCGATCACGGCTCCTGTAGTAGGATTGCGCTGCTTTATTCGCCCATGGAACAGGGTGATGTCGTGACAAACGACCACAAATAACAATTAAAACAACATAACTCATTGATAAACGAGACTTTAATATGATTGCGCAAAAATACACTACAGGACCCGGCAAGAAGGGCGCCTTCGGCGTGCTTTCGCTCTCCGGTTTGCTCGTCTCCCTGCCGCTGATGGCCGAACAAACCACCGCTGAGCTGCCCAAAGCCAGCGAAACCATGGTGGTGACCGGTACGGCCATGAAGGTGGAAGTGCCGATGGCCGAGACCCCTCGCGCCGTCTCCGTGGTTAATCGCGAGGAACTGGATCAGCACGCCGTGTTGCAGCTGGATGAAGCGATTCGCTACCGTTCCGGCGTATTGACCGGTCTCTATGGTTCCGACAACAACACCGACTGGTTCAAGGTGCGTGGCTTCGATGCCGCCTCTTATCTGGATGGCAACCGCTTGTTTGGCACCGGCTACTACGTCTGGACGCCGGAACCGTTCGGTCTGGAGAGTGTGGAAGTGCTGAAAGGGCCAGCCTCGATCCTTTACGGTGAGGCGCCTCCGGGCGGGGTGATCAATGCCATCAGCAAGCGGCCGACCGCCACGCCGCAAGGGCAGGTGGATCTGCAGCTTGGCAGCCGGGATCATCGTCAAGTCGGGGTGGACGTCTCTGACGCGCTCTCCGACAACAGCCGCTACCGCATGGTTGCTCTTTATAAAGAGCGTGATGGGGTGCTTACCGGTACTTACAACGATCGGGTTTATCTGGCGCCCAGCGTCACCTTCGATCTTTCGGATCGTACCAGCCTGACCCTGCTGGCCAGTTTTCTGCACGACGAAGGGGTCCCGACCAACGGCTTCTTCCCGGTCTATGGCACCCTGAATACGTCAGGTGGCCAGATTGATCCCTCCACCAACCTGAGCCAGCCGGATTACGATCGCAACCGCAATACCCAGATCTCCACCGGTTACGAGCTGGCCCACCAGCTCAACCAGACCTGGGAGTTCAAGCAGAACGTCCGCTTCAACTACAACGATCTGCTGCTGCGCCAGACCTATATCTTCCCGACCTATGAAGGCACAACCGCCAGTCGTGGCCTGGTTTACCGCGATGGCAATACCAAGAGTGCCACTATGGACAACCAGATGGTGGGCTACTGGAACACCGACAGCACCGAGCAGACCTTGCTGCTGGGGGTGGATCTGCAGCGTCACGTCAATGAAGGGGTCGAGGCCGACAACTACGCCATGGGCTCCATCAATACCATGAACCCGGATTACAGCGGCTTCCCCGGTTTTGATGAGTCGACTGCTACTCACCAGAAGAGCAGCAAGGGCCAGAGCGGTCTCTATGCCCAGCACCAGATCCGCTGGGACGATCGCTGGTTGCTGACTGCCGGTGGCCGTTTTGACTATGTGGAGACCCACAACACCAATACCAGCAAGGACGAGCGCCAGTACGATCACGAGCTCTCCCTCTCGGGCAGCCTGATGTATCTGGCTGACAACGGCCTCTCTCCCTACTTTGCCTATGCCGAGTCGTTCGAGGTGCTGCCGGGGATCGATCCCAACACCAAGAGTTCCTACAAGCCGCTCAAGGGCAAGCTCTACGAGACCGGCGTGAAGTATGCGCCTGCCTTCCTCGACGGTTACATCAATCTGGCGCTGTTCGATCTGGCCCAGACCAACTCGCTGGTCTCTACCGGTTCCGGCCAGCAGACCCAGGCGGGTGAAGTGACCTCTCAGGGGGTTGAGCTGGAAGGGAGCGTGCAGGTGACCGATGCGCTGCGTCTGACCGCTGCTTATACCTACACCGATGCCAAAACCAACGACACAGGCAGTAGCGATCGCCGTGCCAGCCTGATCCCGCGCCACCAGGCCTCCTTCTGGGGTAACTACAAGGTGCAGCAAGGGGTGGCTTCGGGTCTGGAGCTGGGTACCGGTGTGCGTTATATCGGTTCCAGCGTGGGTATTGGCGCCGTGAATGCGGACTACACCCCCATCTACGGCTCTGCCGAGGTGCCGGCCCATACCGTCTGGGATGCGATGATCGGGTATGACTTTGCCAAGAACTGGCGTGCCCAGCTCAACGTCAACAACCTGCTGGGTGAAACCTACGTGGCCAGTTGTGACTACTACTGCTACTACGGCGAGCCGCGCAGCGTAGTGGGCAGCATCAACTACCGCTGGTAATCGAAGTCGGGCGGGAACCGGATTCCCGCCCTTCTTTTCACCCGCAGTTGTTCTGATCTCTCTGGAATACCGGTCCGTTATGGAACTCTTGTCTCTGGTTTATCGCCAATATCGTTGGCCCTTTATCGCCATCACCCTGCTCAGTCTGCTCAGTGCCGTCAGCGGGATTGGCGTCATTGCTTTTATCAATCAGTCTCTTATCGAATCTATAGGTGATCCGCTGCCGATCCTCGGTCAGCTGGTCGGCCTGATTGTGTTGCTGCTGGTGATCACTCTCGGATCTCAGCTGGCCCTGACCACTCTCGGTCACCATTTTGTCTACCGGTTGCGTGGCCGTCTGCTCAAGCAACTGTTGGATACCGATGTCGCCCGCATCCGCCAGATTGGTCAGGGGCCACTGCTGGCCTCCCTCTCCAGCGATATCGGCCAGATCACCATCGCCTTCGTGCGCCTGCCTGAGCTGGTGCAGGGGCTGGTGCTCACGCTGGGTTCTGCCCTTTACCTTGGCTGGCTCTCTCCTGCATTGCTCGGGGTGACTGCGCTCTGGGTCACCGTCACCATGGTGGTGGGCTGGTTGCTGGTGAACCGTGTTTATCGCCATCTCTCCCACATGCGTCAGGCCGAAGATCGGCTCTATCAGAACTATCAGGCCATCATCGCGGGCAGCAAGGAGCTGGCGCTCAACCGCGAGCGGGCTCACTTCGTTTACCACCAGCTCTATGAGCAAGATGCCCGTGACTACCGCCAGCAGATCATTCGCGCCGACACCTATCACCTGAGCGCGGTGAACTGGTCGAATATCATGATGCTGGGGGCGATCGGTCTGGTCTTCTTTCTGGCCAACGGCCTTGGCTGGGCCAACACCAATGTGGCCGCCACCTTCGCGCTGACCCTGCTGTTCCTGCGCACCCCGCTGTTGCAGGGGATTGGCGCCCTGCCGACCCTGCTTGCCGCTCAGGTGGCGTTCGACAAGATCGCCGCCCTCAATCTGGCCGAGCCGGATGCGGACTTCCCACTGCCGCCCGCCATCCGCCCCTGGCAGCGTATCGAGCTGGAGCAGGTGAGCTTTCACTATCAGGGAGAGGGCGGCTTTGCCGTTGGCCCCATCGATCTGGTCATCGAAAAGGGGGAGCAGATCTTCATTATCGGCGGCAATGGCTCCGGCAAGTCGACGCTGGCCATGCTGCTGACCGGCCTTTACCAGCCGGTATCGGGCCGGATCCTGCTGGATGATGAACCCGTCACCGATCGCAACGGCTATCTGGCGCTCTTCTCCGCCATCTTCACCGACTATCACCTGTTCCAGCATCTGCTGGGGCCAGACCCCAAAGATGAGCTGGTCGCCGAGTGGCTGGAGCGGTTGCAGATGGGCAGCAAGCTCACCATCGAGGATGGCTTTATCACCGATATCGAGCTCTCCCAGGGGCAGCGCAAGCGAGTCGCCCTGCTGCTGGCGCTGGCCGAGCAGCGCGAGGTGATGCTGTTTGACGAGTGGGCCGCGGATCAGGATCCCCAGTTCCGCCGCATCTTCTATCAGCTGCTGTTGCCGCGCCTCAAGGAGATGGGCAAGACGGTGATTGCTATCAGTCACGATGATCACTACTTCGCGCTGGCCGATCGCCTGCTGGAGATGCGTCAGGGCCAGCTCACCGAACTGACCGGCGCGCGCCGCGCCGCAGTGAGCCGCGATGCGATCGCCCACCTGGATTGCGAGGTGCCGGCACCGATGAGACTGGCGACAAGCCAGCACAGGAATTGCTTATGTTCGAGATGAAATCAGCCAGCTTTACGGTCAATGACCGCACGCTGCTGCACCCCACTAACCTGCGTTTCGAGCAGGGACAGGTCTATGGCCTCATCGGCCACAATGGTTCGGGCAAATCGACCCTGCTCAAGCTGTTGGCTCGCCAGCAACCGCTCAGCGATGGCGAAATCCTGTTCGATGGCAAGCCGCTGCACGACTGGGGCAACCGGGAGTTCGCCCGTCAGGTGGCCTATCTGCCCCAGCATCTGCCGAGCGCCGAGAATCTGCTCGGGCGGGAGCTGGTGGAGATGGGCCGCTACCCCTGGCGCGGTCTGCTGGGCCGGATGGGGGCGGAGGATCACCGTCAGGTCGATCGGGCTATCGCCCTTACCCATACCGAACGCTTTGCCGATCGGCTGGTGGATACCCTCTCCGGCGGCGAGCGAGGGCGGGTCTGGCTGGCGATGCTGCTGGCGCAGGAGAGCCGCTTTATCCTGCTGGACGAGCCGCTGGCCGCGCTGGATGTGGCCCATCAGGTGGAGGTGCTGACGCTCGTCAAGCAGTTGAGTCGTCAGCTTAACCTCGGGGTCATCATCGTCATTCACGACATCAATATGGCCTCCCGCTTCTGCGATCGGCTGGTGGCACTTCACTCCGGCCGCCTGCTCACCCACGGCGAACCTGAGGGGATCATGACCAGCGAGACCCTGCACGCCATCTATGGCATTCCGATGGAGGTCATTCGCCACCCGGCTCATGCCCATCCCATCGCCATCGTTTAGATAAGGCTTGTTACCTCGATGCTTTTATTCAAGAAAGTTGGCTGGTTCTGCTGCCTCTTGGCTCCGTTTATGTTGCAGGCCGAGCCAACGATGCCTGCCGCTGCAGAGCTCCCTCAAACCGATGCTGTGAAGTCGCTACCCCGTATCGCCACCGTTGACTGGACCATAGCCGAGACCCTGCTGGCGCTCGGGGTGACTCCGCTGGCCGTTGGGGATGCAGGTCCCTATCAGGCATGGGTCGGCGAGCCACGGCTACCCGCCGGGGTGGTGGATATCGGCCTGCGCACCCAGCCCAACCGCGAGCTGCTGGCGGAGCTCAAACCCGATCGCATCCTCATCTCGCCGCTGGCGGCCCCGCTGGCGCCAACTCTTTCCCGCATCGCGCCGGTGAGCACCATCGCCCTCTATGATGGGCAAACCGATCTGTGGCAGCGGCTGCACGAGGTGACCCTGACCCTCGCTCGTATGGTGGGTAAAATCGCCGAGGGCGAACGGCTGCTGGCGGGGCTGGATCGGGATCTCGCCAGCATGCAGGTCAGATTGCCTGCGGATCTGCCGCCCCTGCTGGTGGTGCAGTTTATCGATGAGCGCCATGTGCGGGTGTTTGGTCGCCACAGCCTGTTCGATGCGGTGATAACGCGGCTCAGGCTGCAAAATGGCTGGCAGGAGCAGACCAATGACTGGGGTTTCTCGGTGGTCAGCATCGAGCAGTTCATGACCTTGCCAACCGCGCGGCTGGTGGTGGTCGATCCCATTCCGGTCGGGGTGAGTGAACGGCTTCAGGAGCCGGGGTTGTGGCAGCATCTGCCGCTGGTACGGCAGGCGCCCGTGCTGCATCTGCCTGCGGTCTGGAGTTTTGGCGGCGTACTTGCCGCCCGCCGTTTCGCCGGTCTGCTCAGCGATGCATTGCTGCAAGATGCCGAGCGTATGGAGGCTAACCGATGAAGCGACTGCTCACATCGCCGCTGCTGCGGCCGGTCTCGATCCTGCTGGGGTTGACCCTCTCGCTCGGATGTTGGGAGCTGGCTCGCCAGCTGCCCGGTGCGCTCTGGTGGCAGAGCCTGTTCGCCCCCAATCTGGATGACGTCAGCCAGGCGGTGGTGCATTTCAGTTGGCTGCCCCGTTTGGTGGTCACCCTGCTGGCCGGAGCGGCGCTCGGGCTGGCGGGCTCCCTGATGCAGCAGGTGCTGCGCAACCCGCTCGCGTCTCCGACCACCTTGGGGGTAGCCTCCGGCGCTCAACTGGCGTTGATGATGGTGACCCTATTTGCCCCCTCCTGGTTGCTGCTGGGGCGGGAGTGGATCGCCATGGCCGGCGGCAGCCTTGCGATGGCACTGGTGTTTGCCCTGGCCTGGCGTCGCCAGCTCAATCCGGTGGTCATCGTCTTTGCCGGGCTGGTGATCAACCTCTATCTGGCGGCCATCAGCATGGGGCTCTTGCTGTTCTTTCAGGAGGAGCTGAAAGGCTTGCTGGTGTGGGGCAGTGGCTCGCTAGTGCAGAACAGCTGGAGCGGGGTGAGTTATCTGTTGCCCCGCCTGCTGGCAGCCGCTTTGCTGGCCGCAGTACTGGTGCGCCCGCTGGCGGTGCTGGAGCTGGATGATGCCAGCGCCCGCAGTCTGGGGGTCTCCCTCCAACACTTGCGACTGGCGGGGCTTGGCTTGGCGGTATTTGTCACCGCTTGCGTGGTGAGCGTGGTTGGGCTAATCGGCTTTATCGGATTGGCAGCGCCCGCCATGGTGCGGCTGCTCGGGATCCGTCAGCTTGGCCAACGGCTATTGTGGACACCGATCCTCGGCGCCCTGCTGCTGGCGGCGACCGATCTGCTGCTGCAGAGTCTGAGCCGCTTCTGGCCAGTCTTGATCCCCACTGGCGCCATGACCGCCATGCTGGGCGCGCCGCTGCTGCTCTGGCTGATCCCGCGCCTTGGCATCAAGTCGGGTACGCCAAAGGCAAACGCCGGCCTGCTGGTGGCCCGCCATCCGGCACCGGCTCGCCTTATTGGCCTGTTGCTGGTCGGGCTGATGCTGGCCGTGGTCGCCTCCCTGCTGGTTGGACAGGGGATGATGGGCTGGAGTTGGCCAAGCTGGCTGCGCTGGCAGGCCCAGCTGGAGTGGCGGCTGCCGCGCACTCTGGCGGCGGGGGCTGCTGGCGTGCTGCTGGCGCTGGCGGGCACCCTGTTGCAGCGGGTCAGCAACAACCCGATGGCGAGCCCGGAGTTGCTGGGGGTGAGCGGCGGCACCTTTATGGGGGTGATAGCGACGGCCTTACTGCTGCCAGCTTTGCCGTTGCCCATAATGCTGCTGGGCGGCCTGATCGGGGCCTTCGCTTGTCTCTTGCTGCTGGTAGTGGTCAATCGCAAGCACGGCTTCCAGCCGGAGCGGATCCTGCTCTCAGGTATCGCCATCACGGCGTTGTTTGAGCCGCTGCAGGCCATCGCGTTGGCCAACGGTGACCTGCGGGTGCAGCAACTGCTCTCATGGATGTCCGGTTCCACCTACTACGTCACCCTGCCGGTGGCCTATGGGCTGGTGGGGCTGGCGCTGTTGATGCTGGCCGCCTGCCTGCTTGTCAGCCGCTGGCTCGATCTGCTGCCAATGGGGAGTGCGGTGGCGACCGCGCTGGGCATTCGCCTCAACAGTGCCCAGCTCGCCATCCTGCTGCTGGTGGCCGTGCTCACTGCCAGCGCCACACTGGTGGTGGGGCCGCTCTCCTTCGTTGGTCTGCTGGCACCACATATGGCCAAGCTGATGGGGTTGGTGCGGGCACGCTGGCACCTGCTTGGGGCCGCCGCTTCCGGCGCCCTGTTGATGGTATCGGCGGACTGGGTCGGCCAGCAGATCCTCTTCCCGCAGGAGGTGCCGGTCGGGCTGGTCTCCACCCTATTAGGGGGCGCTTACTTCATGTGGTGCCTGCGCCGCCTTTAGGTTTGTGGATTGGCTATCGTGTAGTCGGATCAGGGTTGCCAATATGGCAGTAACGATAGGCAGTGTTTTTTGGGGCCAATAACTTGGCCCCCAATATGAGCCGACGTGGCAACTGTTGGGATCATGCTGTCTCTGAATCGTTCTTCAGTTCGCTGAAAAAAAGATCGCATCATAAAAAGGATCAACAAAACCCACGATCTGGTCCGCGCCGAAATCTTCGATTGCATTGAAGCGTTCTACTACAGAGTGCGACGCTAGAGCCACCTTGGATGCGCGTCACACCAGAGGTCTTCGAATAAGTCTCGTCGTGAGAACAGAATATGTCTACCATCGTGGGCTAAGTCCATCTGATCTGGGTATGATCCTGCGCCAGATTGTCTCGACTTCACTTGCTTATTGTCTTATAAATACAAACGTTTAGATATTGCCAATCTAGCGAGGCAAAGGATGAAATTTATTTTCGATCTCGACGGAACTCTTAGCTGCTGTGAAACATTGCCTATCATAGCTAAAAGTTTCAATGTCACTACGCAAATAGAAGAGTTAACTGCCCAGACTATTAATGGTCAGATCCCATTCATGGAAAGTTTCATCAAGCGGGTTGACATACTTGGTCACCTAGATGTGGCTCAAGTTGCTCGCATCGTAGCGGATATTCCCCTTAACCAGTCTCTGCTCGATTTTATCAATAGTAACCGTGATGACTGTATTATTGCCACTGGAAATTATAATGGCTGGATCGCAGAATTAGCCAAAAAAATAGAGTGCGTAATTCGTTCATCAGAAGGGGAAGTTGATGCCAATGGCAAGGTTCGATTAACCAAAATACTAAAGAAAGAAGATATTGTTAAAGAGTATCAAGCGCAAGGTGAGCAAGTCGTTTTCATCGGTGATGGAAATAATGATGCTGAGGCCATGAGGATCGCTGATGTTTCTATTGCTTGCGGCTTGATTCACCAACCGGCAAATACGGTCATGCAAGTTGCAGATTATGCAGTATATGATTCTGTTGCTATGCTCAGGTTACTGCAACAGATAAAATCACCTCAAAATGGAAGGTCAGTGGTAATTAGTGCTGCGGGGGTTGGTTCGCGCCTTGGGCTGGGACAAACAAAGTCGCTTATTAAGCTACAAGGGGTGCCACTTATTCATCTACAGCTAGAACAATTCCGGCATGTAAGTGATCTTAGAATAGTTGTTGGTTTTCAGGCTAGCAGTCTTATTGATGAAGTATGCTCGATCAGAAAAGATATTATTTTTGTTTTCAATCACGATTATTTTCACTCTAAAACTGGCGCTAGTCTCTATCTTGGTGGTAAACATGCTAATGAAATGATTATTGCTTGGGATGGGGATCTATTAGTTCACCCAGATGATATTGCTCAGTGCATTGAAGCAGAGCAAGAATTTATTGGGGTGAGTCAAAAAGTGAGCGAAGACGCAGTTTTTGTGAAGCTTAATGAACAAGAACAAGTTGTTTCATTTTCCAGAGATGATGGTGATTACGAGTGGTCTGGACCTGCTGCCATCCGCAGGGAAAATATAAGATTTACCTCGGGCCATCTTTACAATCTTTTAGAACCATTATTGCCAATGTCTGCGAAGATAATACGAGCGCAAGATATTGACACTTATGAAGACTATAAGAAAGCTGTTGATTTTGTGGACTCGTGGAGTAGTGGTAATCATAAAATAAATAGTTATTATGAAAAACTAGCCAGCAAAATAAAATCACCAATAGAGACTAGAAATAAAGCCCCCGATTTTTCTATTTTTGATATTGAGTTAGTCAAACGTTTCTCAGATAAAAGTAAAACCCTGCTTGATCTTGGTGCTGGTACTGGGCTGCTTGTTAATCACCTTACAGAAGATTTCTCTAAAATAGTCGCTGTAGAAAAATATTCTAACTTTAGCGATTTTATAAAAAGAACGGACAACCTGAAAGTTATTAATGAAGATCTCAATATATTTGATGTGGCAGAGAAATTTGATCTTGTTACCATTTTTGGTGTGATGAATTTCTTTAATAGAACAGAGGCGGAACGGATTTATCAGAAGGCTCGCTCATGGATACGACCTGCTGGTACTTTGATAGTCAAGCATCAGATGGGGTGTACTGAAGATGTCATTGTTGATGGTTACTCCAAAGAGCTAGGAACAGATTACTACTCTGAATATAGATGGCTACAGCATGAGATAGATCTTATACGTCAAGCCGGTTTCAGCATTAAGGAAGTTGTTGATATTTATCCAAAAGAGTACAACCGATGGGATAACACCCATTTCTATGCCCTTGTCTGTATACCTGAAGAGAGCAGTTAGGCAAAACTGTACTGAATAATAATTATTGGATGACGATACCATGAGTCGATTTACGCGTTTTCTCCAATCATTCCTGAGGCGTTCAGGAAAGTGCGATGCTGATCTCATTTTTTCAGAACAGCTGGTTAATCTGAGTCAGGGGATTGAGCAAGGTAACCAGCAACTGTCAGAGGTGCAGCTAACTCTGCGTGATGATATCTCCAGACTTCAGGCTATAACAGAACTTCTGTGCGAGAAAGTCAGTTCATTACCGGTGATGTCATCAGCCAATGTCCACGATGTGATAGTTACAGCGGCTGAGCTTGAAGATGTTTTTGTTGGTATTTCTAAAAATATCAAGAGTTGGCAGCAGTGCAATATAGTTTTTGCATGTCCAGTGCTACATGATGGTGTCTCGTTACTGTTGCAAGATCAGGAAGTTATTTATGTTCGCAATGTTGACGATTTTGTATTGCATTTGAAAGATCGTCATGTAACAAGTATTGGTATCACATCACCTTGGCTGATGCAGGATTTTATTGGTGAGCGACATATCCTAAATCTACTTCTGAGGGCTTGTCAAAGTCATATTTTATATATCGATAATTGCCATTTTGTGGTACATAGCAAGAACACTAGAAAACGTCTTCATAAGGTTGGTTTCTATGAGATAGCACAGCTTTCGGAAAATCAAAAATGTGATTTTGTCTCTATTGGATGTTTGCCTGATGGTTCTTATTCTGTATTTGGTTCTGCACCGGCGATTTATACTGAGTCGCCCAGCTGTGTAACACTTAGGGCGGCTAGACTCCCAATTTGCAATACCGAAAATTTCTATTGGGAGAATTTGATGATAACACCATTTGATTCGACCAAGATTGGTTTTATGGCGCCAGCTGATGGTTTTTCTCTGGCCATTGCTCAGGCAAAAACTGCTGTAGATGATGTGATTAGTATAAAGGCTAAATTTTCGTGGTTGGGGGCTGGGAGTGGACATGCTTCTCTGGTCGCTTGCTATTCAGGCCCGCAAGATAGTCATATGTATGCCTGTATGCTTCAGGCATCCACGGCAGATATGCCTGTTATCACATTATGGGTTAATGATGGTAGTTGGAGGATAATAAGTGAGCCTAAATTTATACCATGTGAAGAGGTGAATGTTACCGCTGGGCAGTACTCTACTATTATTGCACTCTCTGTCATGTCTACCAAGGTAATGGTTGAGGTTGGCAGCACTCTCATTATTGATGTCATTGACACCAAGTTGACGCGTACACCGCGAGTGGGGATAAGAGCAAGCGATAATCAGTTTGCTGTTTCTCAAATTACCACATAATAAAAGGCCAGACCTCATGAAAATTGTTACCTCAGGCGTAGATTCTGAGTATGTGTTGGCTGATTTATGCAAATACCTTAGGGCGGTTGGTTATGATGTCACAGAGTTGGATTTTGGCCAACTCACAGCGCAGGATGAAGATTTACTTGCCCCCTTTATTGGTGAGGATGTTGTCTACATTACATCAGCACATACTAATTTAACTAGAGATGTTGCAAAGTTTTTGGCGCCAAAATTTAATGAACACTACCCAAATTATTTATCGCCATTAGAAATAATTCAAAAATTAAAACCTAAGAAATCCATATATATTCCACATGATCTTCTTACTCCTTTTGGAGATAAAAATCTCAATGAACTAAGGTTTTTGGATCTTTTTGACTACATACTTACGCCTTTTTCATCCTCTGCACTCCAGGCGACCTTGGGTCGTCATACGAAAGTCATAGAAAGTGGATGGATAAAGCATACAAAAAGTGCTCGTCCTAGCCAGCCAGCCCAAAAAAATAAACCGAGGATTGTACTGTTCATCAGTATGTTTGAACACTTGCGTCTGAGATTTGGTGATTCAGGAATAGTCGATTACTTTGCTCCGCTTATAACGGAAAATGTCAGAGTCAAGTTACCTGCTTGGCGGGACGTGGCGCAGGTAGAGAAATTATTCAATAATCGTTTTCCCGATTGCATCATTCCCGCTGAGGAGTGCTCGATCCGAGCGATTCAGGAGGCTGATGTTGTGTTGTGCAACGGTGCTTCCTCCATACACGCCGAGTCCATTCTAATGGGGCGGCCCACAGTCTGCCTGTTGGATGATGAGGGCTTGCCCTCCGATGAGCAGCGCAGCAAGCTGGGACATCTCCAGGCCATTCTGTTTCATGACTATCGGCAACGAGCACCATTGGCAGATGAGTTTGTCGAGCAGGCGATGAAATATCACAGCAACTTCCCGTCAGCCCACTTTGATTATGGTGTAGTGGAAAACATCATCAGCAAGTGATGCTGTGGTCATTGTGATGGCGCAGTGGCGTTTGTGCTTGCGGATGCCCGTGGTTGGTTCAAGGTAGGAGCCGGCGTAATAGGTTAAGCGCAGAGCGCGCTTGCCTTCGGCGTCAGGTTCGCGGAATTCGATGCTGATCTTCATAATTGTCCCCCGAAAGTACCCCGAGAGGTTACTTCGGGGTACTCTCGGGGTAAATTCTCACGAAACAAGATCAGGCAAGAATAGTCAGTAAAAAACAAAGTTCAATATTTACAATGTCTTATATTCTCGCTGGCTGCTTTTTATTGCTGATTTTTCACCACATTACTTGCCGATGCAGAAGCTGGAGAAGATGCGGCCCAGCAGATCGTCGGAGCTGAATTCGCCGGTGATCTCGGAGAGGGACTCCTGCGCCAGGCGCAACTCTTCGGCCACCAGCTCGCCGGCCACGAACACTTCCAGCTGCTCCTTGGCCACCAGCAGGCGCTCGGCGGCGCGCTCCAGTGCATCCAGATGGCGGCGGCGGGCCATAAAGCCCCCCTCGGTGTTGCCCTGGAAGCCCATGCAGGCTTTCAGGTGTTCGCGCAGGGCGGGCAGCCCCAGTTCGGTTTTGGCGGAGATGCGGTAGACGGCGTGGCCCAGCTCCTGGCTCGGTGCCAGATCCTCGCCGGTCAGGTCTGCCTTGTTGCGAATGACGGTGAGGCCGATGTTTTTTGGCAACCGATCAACAAATTCCGGCCAGATCTCCCGCGGGTCAACCGCATCTGTGGTGGTGCCATCCACCATAAACAGCACCCGATCGGCCTGTTCAATCTCGGCCCAGGCGCGTTCGATACCGATCTGCTCCACCTTGTCCTGAGTGTCGCGCAGACCGGCGGTGTCGATGATGTGCAGCGGCATGCCATCGAGATGGATGTGTTCGCGCAGCACGTCGCGGGTGGTACCGGCAATCTCGGTGACGATGGCTGACTCGCGCCCTGCCAAAGCGTTGAGCAGGCTCGATTTGCCGGCGTTGGGACGACCTGCGATCACCACCTTCATCCCTTCCCGCAGCAGAGCGCCCTGTTTGGCTTCACTGCGCACGTCGTCCAGCTCGGACATGATGCTGTAGAGGTCGCCCGCCACCTTGCCGTCAGAGAGGAAATCGATCTCCTCGTCCGGGAAGTCGATGGCCGCTTCCACATAGATGCGCAGCCGGATCAGGCTCTCCACCAGTTGCTGGATTTTGCTGGAGAACTGCCCCTGCAGGGAGTGCATGGCGCTGCGAGCGGCCTGTTCGCTGGAGGCTTCGATAAGGTCAGCGATGGCTTCGGCCTGGGCCAGATCCAGCTTGTCGTTGATGAAGGCGCGCTCGCTGAACTCGCCGGGGCGGGCAGGGCGGATGCCATCGATTTTCAGAATGCGGCGGATCAGCATGTCCATGATGACGGGGCCGCCGTGGCCCTGCAGCTCCAGCACATCCTCGCCGGTGAAGCTGTTGGGGGCTTTGAACAGCAGGGCGATGCCCTGATCCAGTACCTGGCCTTGCTCATCCTTGAACGGCAGATATTCGGCGTAGCGCACCCGAGGGAGCTTGCCGAGCACTATCCCGGCGACCTGTTCGGCGGCGGGGCCGGAGACCCGGACTATGCCGACGCCACCACGGCCTGGCGCGGTGGCCTGGGCCACGATCGTATCTGTTGTCATCTTGCTTGGCTCGTTTGTTCGCTGATAGGAAAACGTAGTGGGGGACATTGTAATAAAAAAGGCGGCCCGAAGGCCGCCTCTTTTGTCATCACGGGAAGATTAGCTGCGTGAATGCAGTCCTTTCTTCTCCAGCTGACGATAGATGATGGTCTGCTGGATGATGGAGATGACGTTGCTCACCAGCCAGTAGAGAGTCAGGCCAGCCGGGAACCAGAGGAACATGAAAGTGAAGATGATCGGCATGAACTGCATCACTTTCTGCTGCATCGGGTCGGTTACGGTGGTCGGGCTCATCTTCTGCAGATACCACATGGAGGCACCCATGAGGATTGGCAGCACGAAGAAGGGGTCCTTCACTGACAGGTCAGTGATCCACAGGGCAAACGGCGCGTGGCGCAGCTCAACAGACTCCATCAGTGCCCAGTAGAGGGCAATGAAGATGGGCATCTGAACCAGGATCGGCAGGCAGCCACCCAGCGGGTTGACCTTCTCCTTCTTGTACAGCTCCATCATGCCCTGAGACATCTTCTGGCGGTCATCGCCGAAGCGCTCGCGCAGGGCCGCAATCTTGGGTTGCAGCATGCGCATCTTGGCCATGGAGGTGTACTGGGCCTTGGTCAGCGGGAACATGATGCCGCGCACCAGCAGGGTCAGCATGATGATGGCCAGACCCCAGTTCTGGACGAAACCGTGGAACACGGTCAGCAGCCAGTGCAGCGGTTGGGCGATGAACCACAGCCAGCCGTAGTCGACAGTCAGGTCGAGGTGGTTAGCTACCTTGGCCATCTGGTCTTGCAGCTTGGGGCCGACCCACAGTTTGCTGGTCACTTCGGCCTGTTGACCGGCAGCCACGTCAACCATTGGCGCCTTGTAACCGATGATGGCCTGGCCTTTACCCGGGATCACGCGGCTGTAGAAGCTGTTGGTATCGTCGGCATTCGGAGCCCAGGCAGAGACGAAGTAGTGTTGCAGCATGGCGACCCAACCACCCTTGGTGGTCTTGTTCAGGTCGGCATCCTTCATCTCGTCGAAGGTGTACTTCTTGTAGCGTGTATCTTCAGTGGAGAAGGCACCACCACGGTAAGCGCTGGCTACCATGGCATGACCTTCCTGATCCTTCGGCGTTGCTACGGTCTGCTTCAGCTGACCATAGAACTGCACCTGAACCGGCTCGGCAGATTTGTTGTCGATCTTGTAATCAACGCCAACGGCATAGTCGCCACGCTTGAGGATGAACTCCTTGGTGAAGACCACGCCTTTGCTGTCGGTCCAGGTCATCGGAACGACGACTTGATCCTGACCATCGGCCAGCTGATAGCTGGTCTGGGCGGCTTCATAGGTAGGACGACCTTCGGCCTGACTGTCCGGACCGTTGCGACCCACCAGACCGCTCTGGGCGATATAGAGGTGCTCAGGCTTGCTGGTCAGCAGCACGAACGGTTGGTCCTTGCCCTCTTCCAGTTTGTGAGACAGCAGTTCGGCAGACACGATGTCGCCACCCTGGGTATCCAGGGTCAGCTTGAGCACGTCAGAGGAGACTGTGATCAGCTTGCGTGCGGCAGTCGCGTTGGCTTGCTCGGAAACCTGAGGAATATCACCGGTCTGACCGGCTTCAGGTACGAAATGTTCGGTTTGGGCCACGGTAGTCGGGGCCGGCTTCGGAGCCTTGTCGGACTCCCACTGTTGCCAGAGCAGAAAGCTCACGAACAGCAAACCGATCAGGAGTAGATTGCGTTGTGATTCCATAGTTTTCAGTTTCTTCGCTTTGGTTGCGGAACCGGGTCATAACCACCCTCGGATAAGGGATGGCATTTTAATAGACGTTTGCTGGCTAACCAAACGCCTTTTATGAAACCGTGAAGTCGGATGGCTTCTATCGCAAATTGGGAACAAGTCGGGGTAAAACGGCAGCGCGGCCCGAGCAGAGGGCTAATGATTAGCTGATACAGGCGTATCAGTTTGATAGCTACCCATTGCAACGGCGTGACAGGGTGCGCCATAGCTTTTCCAGTAACTTGAACAGTTCCTCGTTATCCATCTCTTTCACACCGGCCTTGGCGATCACCACGATGTCGATAGCGGGCAGCTGATGTTGTTTGAGGCGGAAACTTTCCCGAACCACCCGTTTGACACGGTTACGCCAGACGGCACGCTTGAGTGCTTTTTTGGGCACAGCGAGACCAAGACGAGGGTGTTCGAGCGAATTGGGAGAAGCGAGAAGGGTAATCTGCGGAGAGGCGGCCCGGACAGGCTCGGCAAAAACGCGTTTGAAGTGTTCGGGAGTTAACAGACGTAACTCCCGAGAGAAGGTGTGCTGGGTAGGCATTAGACTACCAGGCGGGCACGACCCTTGGCACGACGAGCGGCCAGAACTTTACGACCGTTGGCAGTTGCCATGCGGGCGCGGAAACCGTGAGAGCGCTTGCGCTTCAGGTTGGACGGTTGAAAAGTACGTTTCATGATTCGATTCCGTATTTCTGTACAGTTTTGATTGTCACACTTAGCCGACGCGCCAGCTATAGCGTGTGACGACTAGCAAAAGAGGCCGAATTCTAAACAGAGTTCGGCTTTTAGTCAATCCGCCGTTCCCTCTCATCCTGCCATGGTCTTGAAAAGGCCACTGCCGAGCGTGAGGATCCAGAGGATCAAGGGCTCCGGATTATACTGGCAACCCGGGGTTAAACAAGGGATCCCTCAATAAAAAAGGCGGCCAGGCCGCCAAAGAGAGAGCTATTTAAGGACTTTCCGCAAGAACTCCCGGGTACGGGGATCCTTGGGATCGACCAATATCTGATCCGGCGGGCCCTGCTCGACGATCCGCCCTCCTTCCATGAAGATCACCCGATCGGCAACATCACGAGCAAATTCAATCTCATGAGTCACCACCACCATGGTCTGGTGCTGGCGGGCCAACTCTTTCATCAGTCCCAAAACCTCGTCGACCCACTCGGGATCGAGGGCCGAGGTGGGCTCGTCAAACAGGATCACCTTGGAGTGGGCCGCCATGGCGCGGCCAATGCCGACCCGCTGCTGCTGGCCGCCCGAGAGAGACGCCGGATAGGCATCCTGCTTGTCGGCAAGACCAATATCCTTGAGGATGCCGAGCGCTGTGGCGCGGGCCTCCGCTTTTGGCTGCTTCCAGACGGTGATCAGCCCTTCGGCGATGTTGTCGAGCGCCGTCTTGTTGGCAAACAGGGCGTAGTTCTGGAACACGAAGGAGGCTCGTTTACGCAGCTCGATCGCCTGCTGTTCGCTGGCCTTGGCCAGATTCAGCTCGAGATCGTCGATGGCAAGGGTGCCCGCATCCGGGGTCTCCAGCAGGTTCAGGCAGCGCAACAGGGTCGACTTGCCGGTGCCGGAGGGGCCGATGATGACGACAATTTCCCCCTTTTTGACCTCCAGATCGATGCCGTTGAGCACCTGATTGCCGTGATATGCCTTGGAGAGGCCGGTTAGCTTGATCATGAACGCCCTCCTTTAATAGGCACGGTTGAGACGGACTTCCAGCAGATGCTGCAAGCGGGTAAAGAAGATCACCACCACCCAGTAGATCAGCGCCACCGCCATAAAGCTCTCGAAGAACTTGAAGGAAGAGGAGGCTTCCATCTGCGCTTTGCCCATGATCTCGGCCACTCCCAGGGTGAAGGCCAGTGAGGTGCTTTTGATCATGTCGATGAAGTAGTTCATCAGCGACGGGGTGGCGATGCGGGCCGCCTGCGGCAGGATGATCCGCTGCATCGCCTGATAACGGCTCATGCCGATACTGAGCGCCGCTTCCATCTGGCTTTTGTGAATGCCGAGGATGGCTGCGCGGATCGACTCGGCCATGTAGGCGGCGAAGTGCAGGGTCAGACCGACGATGGCGGCGGTAAAGGCATCCATCCCCACGAAGATCGGGAACAGTTGCGGCAGTCCGTAGTAGAGCAGGAACAGCTGAACGAGTAGCGGTGTACCCCGAAAGAACGAGATATAGAGCATCGCCAGCCAGTGAATCGCAGGGACGCGAAACACCCGTACTATCGCCAGGGCCAGCGAGAGTACGAGTGCTAGCACGAATCCCCACAGGGCCATCTCCATCGTGGTGCCCAGGTATTTGAGCAGGATGGGAAACAGCCCCAGCGTGTATTCGAGGTCAAATTCCATCATTTATTTGTCGGTGATGTCGGAAGCGAACCATTTCTCGGAGATCTGACGCAGGGAGCCATCCTTGCGCATGGCGGTCAGAGCCTCGTCGACCTTCTTCAGCAGCGCCTGTTTCTCCGGGGTCTTCAGGAAGGGCAGGGCGTTCTCGATAGTCTCGAACGGTGCGCCAGCCTGTTGCAGCGGCAGCTTGGACTCTTTGATCAGCTGGGCGGTGGAGACGCGGTCCATCACGAAGGCATCGATGCGACCCAGGGCGACATCCTGCTCGAAGGCGGAGTCATAGGTGCGGATGTCGATCTTCTTGTTCGGGTCGTTCTTGCGCAGCAGCTCTTCGAAGTTGGAACCCAGGTTCACGGCCACCTTCTTGCCTTCCAGATCCTTGATGCCGTGGATGGTGCTGTTGCCCTTGCGTACCACAATCTGGGCGCCGTCATAGACGTAAGGCTGGGAGAAGTCGTACTTCGCCTTGCGCTCGTCGGTGATGGTGATCTGGTTGGAGATGGTGTCGATGCGGCCGGTTTCCAGCATGCCGAACAGGCCGGAGAAGCTGGCGGTCACGAATTCGACCTTGTAGCCGGTGCGCTCGCCGATCTGGTTCCACATATCCACTTCAAAGCCTTGCAGCTTGTCCTGCTTGACGAAGGTGAACGGGAAATATTTGCCAGACATGCCGACCTTGATGGTCTCCTGGGCGATGGCCTGACCGGACAGGGTGGCGAGCAGGATGGCTGCGCCGGAAATCAGTTTGATGGATGTTTTCATGGTGTTTCTCTCTCTCAATGTCTTGTATTTGTAGTTGTAATAACTGGTTTGGCCCTGATGTTATTGGAATAAAATTTAAAAAATAAATGACATTTGGTTATATGAAATAACAGGAGAGAAGCACGGGATCGACCAATCCGGACGGTGGATCAAGCTGTGGGTAACTTTGGGGATGAAATCCGATCCAAAGGCGCTGGATCCTTGAAAGTCAAGGATCTTATTTGCTGGATCCACCGGGCGATGGCTGGAGATCCGGCGGCTAAAAACGTAGAATAGCCGGTCTTTAGTTAATCAATCGACAGGAGTTTAGAGTGACTGCTTCGCTATGGCAGCAGTGCCTTAACCGGCTGCAAGATGAGTTGCCCTCGGCAGAATTCAGCATGTGGATCCGGCCGCTTCAAGCGGAGTTGAGTGACAATACTCTGACCCTGTATGCACCGAATCGCTTTGTTCTGGACTGGGTACGAGACAAGTATCTCATCCGGGTTAACGGCATCATCAACGAACTCTGCGGGGTCGACGGCCCCGCCCTGCGTTTTGATATAGGTAATCGTCCCCATCCTGTTGCTGTCGCCAGAGCGCCGGTACAGGGTGCCGCGCCTGTGAATAACTTGCAGAAGAGCTGGGAAAGCAAGGCTGAAGCCAAGCCCGAGCCGAACCACAAGAGCAACACCAACGTGAACTATACCTTCGAGAATTTCGTCGAGGGTAAGTCCAACCAGTTGGCGCGTGCGGCTGCCCGTCAGGTAGCGGACAATCCGGGTGGTGCTTACAACCCGCTGTTCCTCTATGGCGGCACCGGCCTGGGTAAAACCCACCTGCTGCACGCCGTTGGCAATGCCATCAAGGAGAGTAAAAAAGATGCCAAAGTCATCTATATGCACTCCGAGCGGTTTGTTCAGGACATGGTGAAAGCGCTGCAAAACAACGCTATTGAAGAGTTCAAGCGTTACTACCGTAGCGTCGATGCCCTGCTCATCGATGACATCCAGTTTTTCGCCAACAAGGAGCGCTCCCAGGAGGAGTTCTTCCATACCTTCAATGCCTTGCTGGAAGGTAACCAGCAGATCATCCTGACCTCGGATCGCTATCCGAAGGAGATCAACGGTGTCGAGGATCGCCTCAAGTCCCGCTTCGGCTGGGGCCTGACCGTGGCGATCGAACCGCCGGAGCTGGAGACCCGCGTCGCGATCCTGATGCGCAAGGCAGACGAGAACCAGATCCATCTGCCGGACGAAGTGGCCTTCTTCATCGCCAAACGTCTGCGATCCAACGTCCGTGAACTGGAAGGCGCCCTCAACCGGGTGATAGCCAACGCCAACTTTACCGGCCGTGCCATCAACATCGATTTCGTGCGCGAAGCGCTGCGCGACCTGTTGGCACTGCAGGAGAAGCTGGTCACCATCGACAATATCCAGAAGACGGTGGCGGAGTACTACAAGATCAAGCTGGCGGATCTGCTCTCCAAGCGTCGTTCCCGCTCTGTTGCCCGTCCGCGCCAACTGGCGATGGCACTGGCCAAGGAGCTGACCAACCACAGTTTGCCGGAGATAGGTGATGCCTTTGGTGGCCGTGACCACACTACCGTTCTTCATGCCTGCCGCAAGATCGAGCAGCTGAAGGAGGAGAGTCACGACATCAAGGAGGACTATTCCAACCTGATCCGTACCCTTTCTTCCTGATAACGGAATCGAGTGGACAGATGCAGCGCGAATATTCCAACCTGATCCGAATCTTTTCCTCCTAATCACAACGGAGAGCACAGATGCAGCTCGAAATTAGCCGTGAGGCCCTGTTACGTCCTCTGCAACTGGTGTCCGGCGCCCTCGGCGGCCGACCGACCCTGCCGATACTCGGCAACGTGCTGCTTGATGTCAGCAACGGTCTGCTGTCACTGACCGGTACCGATCTCGAAGTAGAGATGATCGGTCAGGTCTATCTGAACGGGGCCAGCGAAGATGGCCGCACCACAGTACCGGCGCGCAAGCTGCTGGATATCTGCCGTGGTCTGCCGGAAGGCGCCGAGATCCGTCTCAATACCGAAGGCGAGCGCCTGATCATCCGGTCCGGTCGTTCCCGCTTCAACCTCTCGACCCTGCCGGCGACCGAGTATCCGAACATCGAGGATTGGGAATCCGTGCTCGAGTTCGATATCAGCCAGCTGGAGCTGAAGAAGCTGATCGATGCGACCCAGTTCTCCATGGCCAGCCAGGATGTGCGTTACTACCTGAATGGCATGCTGTTCGAGAGCGAAGGTCACGGTCTGCGCACCGTAGCGACCGACGGTCACCGTCTGGCCACCTGCCGCCGCGAGGTAGTAGGGGAATCGCTGCCCGATCATCAGGTTATCCTGCCGCGCAAAGGGGTACTGGAGCTGGTGCGTCTGCTGGAGGCGGAAGACAAGCCGGTACGTCTGCAGATCGGTCGCAGCAACCTGCGCGCTGCGCTGGACGGCTTCATCTTCACCTCCAAGCTGGTGGATGGCCGCTTCCCGGACTGGCGCCGCGTCATTCCGCGCAACAGCGACAAGGCCCTGATCGCCGGCCGTGAGGATCTGCGTCAGGCGTTTGCCCGCGCCGCCATCCTCTCCAACGAGAAATTCCGTGGGGTGCGTCTCAATCTGCAGGAAAACCTGCTGCGCATCACCGCGAACAACCCGGAACAGGAAGAAGCCGAAGAGCTGCTTGACGTACAATATGCCGCTGGCGAGATGGAGATCGGCTTTAACGTCTCTTATGTGCTCGACGTGCTGAATACGTTAAAATGTGACCAAATTCGGATTAGCCTGAGCGATTCCATCAGCAGTGCCATTATTGAGGATTTTGAACATCAGGATGCTCAGTACGTGGTGATGCCGATGCGGATCTAGTCGTGTCCCTGGTCAAACTCCAGCTCAGCGACTTTCGCAATATCCAGCAAGCCAGTCTCAAGCTGTCGCCCGGCCTCAACATTCTGGTCGGGTGCAATGGCAGCGGCAAGACCAGTGTGCTGGAAGCCATTCACTACCTTGGTCTGGGGCGCTCCTTTCGCACTCATTTGACCGGGCGGGTCATCCGCCAGGGGGAGAGGGCCTTTACCCTGTTTGCCCAGTGCGAGCTGGAGGGGCGTCAGGTACCGATCGGTCTTGCCAAAGACAAGAGTGGCGAGACCCAGCTCAAGATTGCCGGGGCACAGGCCCAGCGGCTTGCCGATTTGGCGGAGCTGTTGCCGGTGCAGTTGATCCATCCCGATGGTTTCAACTTGCTGACGGGCGGGCCTCAGGCTCGCCGCGCCTGGCTCGATTGGGGTGTCTTCCATCAGGAGCCGACCTTCTTTGCCCTGTGGGGACGAGTGCGGCGGCTGCTGAAACAGCGCAATGCGCTGTTGCGCCAGAGCACCCAATACCGCCAGCTGGCGTTCTGGGATCAGGAGTTGGTGCGGCTGGGTGGTGAGCTGGCCGAGTTTCGCGCCAGTTATTGTCAGGCCATTACGCCCCTGATCAAGGAGATGACGGCGGATTTTCTGCCGGAATTCGATATCAGTCTCGGCTTTTACCGGGGCTGGGAGAAAGATACTCCCCTCGGCGATCTGCTGGAGGCGGGGTTTGAGCGGGATCGGGCGCTGGGCTATACCGGTGTCGGTCCACAGAAAGCCGATGTGCGTCTCAAGGCGAACGGGGTGCCCGCTCAGGATATTTTGTCCCGGGGTCAGCTGAAGTTGCTGGTCTGCGCCATGCGACTGGCCCAAGGGCTCTATTTGAATCAACATAGCAGCCGTGGCTGTATTTTTTTAATTGACGATTTTGCCTCTGAACTGGATGTCGACAAGCGCCGCTTGCTGGCCGCAAGGCTGAAGCAGTGTGCGTCCCAGGTGTTTATCACCGCCATCGACACCGGTCAGCTCGCAGACATGATGGATGCGAATGACTGCAAGTTGTTCCACGTGGAACAGGGTAAAATCTCCGAAACGTTAGAGAAGGCAGAGAGTAAGCTATGAGTGAAAATACTTACGACTCCTCGAATATCAAGGTGCTGAAGGGCCTGGATGCGGTCCGCAAGCGCCCGGGGATGTATATCGGCGATACGGATGATGGCTCGGGTCTGCACCACATGGTGTTCGAGGTCGTCGATAACTCCATTGACGAGGCGCTCGCTGGCTACTGCTCCGATATTCAGGTCAAGATCCATTCCGATGGCTCCGTCTCCGTGCGCGATAACGGCCGTGGTATTCCGGTCGATATTCACCCGGAAGAGGGCCGATCCGCTGCCGAAGTCATCATGACCGTGCTGCACGCTGGCGGTAAGTTCGATGACAACTCCTACAAGGTTTCCGGTGGTCTGCACGGCGTCGGCGTCTCCGTTGTTAACGCGCTCTCTGACAAGCTGCTGCTGACCATTCGTCGTAACGGCCACGTCTACGAACAGACCTATCATCTGGGTGAGCCGCAAGCGCCGCTCAAGCAGATTGGCGACAGCACCGGCACCGGTACTGAAGTTCGCTTCTGGCCGAGCCCGACCATCTTCAGCGACACCCTGTTCCACTACGAGATCCTGGCCAAGCGCCTGCGCGAGCTCTCCTTCCTCAACTCCGGTGTTTCCATCCGTCTGATGGATGAGCGTGACGGCCGTGAGGCGCACTTCTGTTACGAAGGCGGCATCAAAGCGTTCGTTGAGTACCTGAACCAGAACAAGACCCCGATCCACCCGAAGGTGTTCCATTTCACCACCGAGCAGGATGGTATCGGCGTTGAAGTGGCGATGCAGTGGAACGACGCCTATCAGGAAGGGGTCTACTGCTTCACCAACAACATCCCGCAGCGGGATGGTGGTACTCACCTTGTTGGCTTCCGTACCGCACTGACCCGTACTCTGAACTCCTATATGGACAAAGAGGACTACAGCAAGAAGGCCAAGTCTGCCGCCAGTGGCGACGACGTGCGTGAAGGTCTGATTGCCGTTATCTCCGTCAAGGTGCCGGATCCCAAGTTCTCCTCCCAGACCAAGGACAAGCTGGTCTCTTCCGAAGTGAAGACCGCCGTTGAACAGGCGATGGGTGAGAAGCTGGCTGACTTCCTGCTGGAAAACCCGGGCGATGCCAAGATCGTGGTCAACAAGATCATCGATGCGGCCCGTGCCCGTGAAGCGGCCCGCAAGGCTCGCGAACTGACCCGCCGCAAAGGCGCGCTGGATATCGCCGGTCTGCCCGGCAAGCTGGCTGACTGTCAGGAAAAAGACCCGGCTCTCTCCGAACTCTACATAGTGGAAGGGGACTCTGCTGGCGGTTCCGCCAAGCAGGGTCGCAACCGGAAGAACCAGGCCATCCTGCCGCTCAAGGGCAAGATCCTGAACGTAGAGAAGGCCCGTTTCGACAAGATGATCTCCTCGCAAGAGGTGGGCACCCTGATCACCGCACTGGGCTGCGGTATCGGTCGCGACGAGTACAATCCGGACAAGCTGCGTTATCACAACATCATCATCATGACCGATGCGGACGTCGATGGTGCGCACATCCGAACTCTGCTGTTGACCTTCTTCTATCGTCAGATGCCGGAAATTATCGAACGTGGCTACGTCTACATCGCCCAGCCGCCGCTCTACAAAGTGAAGAAGGGCAAGCAGGAGCAGTATCTGAAAGACGAAGACGCGCTGCTGCAGTACCAGACCGCCATGGCGCTGGACGGTGCCACCCTGCACGTCAACGAGTCTGCCCCGGCCATCGGTGGCGAGGCACTGGAGCGTCTGGTCAACCAGCACCGCTCGGTGACTCACCTGATCACCCGCATGTCTCGTCGTGCGCCGGAAGCCGTGCTGACCCAACTGATCTATCAGCCGGAGTTGAATGAAGCGCTGCTGAACAGCGAGAGCGATCTGCTGGCCTGGTGTCAGGGTATGGAAGCCGTGCTCAACGAGAGCAACCACGGTATCCAGTACCAGATCCAGGTTCGTCGTGACGAAGAGCGCAGCCTGTACGTGCCGCACGCCGTGGTACGTCAGCACGGTGTCGATCGCGAATATCCGCTCAGCTACGACTTCCTGCAATCCTCCGAGTACCGTCAGCTGGTCTCGCTGGGCAAGGAGATCGCCAACCTGATCGAGGAAGGCGGTTACATCAAGCGTGGCGAGAAGGTCAAGCCGGTCTCCAGCTTCATCGAAGCGGTCGAGTGGCTGATGGGCGAAGGCAAGCGCGGCATCTACATCCAGCGCTATAAAGGGCTGGGCGAGATGAACCCGGACCAGCTGTGGGAAACCACCATGGATCCGGAAGCCCGCCGCATGCTGCGCGTCACCATCGACGATGCCGTCGGTGCCGACCAGCTCTTCTCCACCCTGATGGGTGATGCCGTTGAGCCCCGTCGTGACTTTATCGAGACCAACGCTCTGCGCGTAGCCAACCTCGACGTCTAATCGACGCTGTCAGCCCGATATAAAAAAGCCGCTCCCTGTGAGCGGCTTTTTGTTTTTGGGCGGAAGGAGTTGCACGTTCCACGTGGAACATTGAACCCGATTAACCAAGCTCAGGTGCCGGGCAGTAGAGGCGCAGACGATGGCCATCCGGATCGAGGGCCATGCTGGTGTAGCCAAACTCCATCTTGGTCGGCGCCTGGATCAGGGGGAGCCCGCGCGCCAGCCATTCGGCAGACAGGCGAACGACGGCATCATCATCGGGGAGGGCGAAGGCCAGCTCCATCGCTCCGGCCGTTTGGGTCACGGCAGGTTCAACTGTGGCGCTGGACCAGAGTGCCAGTCTGGCGCCCGATTCGAACACGAACATGGCAAAGGTAGGTGACTCCTCCACCGGCTGGCGACCGAACAGTTCGCGGTAGAAGAGCGCGCTGCGGGTCGGGTTGGCAACGTAGAGGATGGTGAATTGGGGGACTAACATGGTGATGCTCCTTGCTGATGAGATGGCGCATTGGCGCCGACCCTGTCAGCATGGCGCTACCTGCTGTCAGTTTCTGTCAGCAATGAATTTCGGCTGCGGGATCTGCTGGGTGGCGCGCCACTCTTTCAGCAGGCTCTCCCGGCTTTTGGGGTAGCGGCTCTCTTCCTGCTGCATTCGGGTGATGCGATCGACTCGAAAGTGGCGAAAGCCCTTACGCAGTTCGCACCAGGCTACCAGTACCCGCACCTGTTCGAAGTAGCCGAGGGCAAAGGGCCAGACGGTACGCTCAGAGGCCTTATCTTTGAGGTCACGATAACTCAGGGTCACCTTGCGTTGCTGGCGGATGGCGCAGCGCAGCGGGGCTTCATCGGTGAGGCGGTCGCTGCGGGAGGTGCCGATCAGCAGGGCATTGCTCTGGAGCTGCTGGCGATAGTCGGCTGGCAGTACGGCTTCTATCTTGGCCAGCGCACTGCTGGCCTATGCTCTCAAGGCTCCGTCACCGTGGGCGACGACCCAACGTGACCCCAGCACTAGCGCATCCAGCTCCTCTTCACTGAACATCAATGGCGGCAGCATGAAGCCGGGACGCAGCACATAGCCGATCCCCGGTTCACCCTCGATATGGGCACCTTGCGCCTGCAGGGTGGCGATATCCCGATAGAGGGTGCGCAGGCTGATGCCAAGCTGGTTGGCCAGCTCCGCGCCAGTTATGGCGTAACGGTGGCCGCGCAGCAGCTGGAGCAGGGCCAGCAGGCGTTCGGAACGGGACATGGGATGACTCCTCGGGATTTCTGGTTAGCCTGCCATAGCGGAGTGAGCGGGTATAGAGGATGTCATCAGACATTATTTCCGCGAAAAGATCGTCGCCACTCGCTGGGGGAGATGGCAAAGCGGCCGCGGAAGTGGTTGCGCAAAGAGGTGGCACTCTTGAAGCCAACCAGCTCGGCAATGCGATCGATTGAATGACCGCTTACCTCCAGCAGCTCCTGACTGCGCCTGAGCCGCTCCGCCAGCAGCCATTCACCCACCGAGAGGCCGGTAGCCTGATGAAAACGGCGGGTAAAGGTGCGGCGGCTCATCAGGGTGTGGGCCGCCAGAGAATCCAGGGTGTGGGGTTCGGCCAGATGGGCACGCAGGTGATCGAGCAACTGGTTCATCCTGACATCGCGGGTGGAGGCGGGCACCGGCTGTTCGATAAACTGGGCTTGGCCCCCTTCCCGGTGAGGCGGGATCACCAGCCGCCGCGCCACCTTGTTGGCGATGGCCGAGCCGTGGTACTGGCGTACCAGATAGAGGCAGCAATCCAGCCCGGCGGCAGTGCCTGCCGAGGTGACCAGCCCCTCGTCATCCACATAGAGAGCATTGGTATCGAGTTGCACGCAGAGAAAGCGGCGGCAGAAATCTTGTTCGTACTCCCAGTGGGTCGACGCTTTGCGACCATTGAGCAGCCCGGCGTAGGCGAGCACATAGGTGCCGAGGCAGAGTCCGACCAGTCGGGCACCTCTGGCTCTGGCGGCGATAAGGGCATCGAGCAGCGCTGCGGGTGGTCGGGCTGCCGGGTCGTGCCAGAAGGGGATGACGATGATCTCCGCCTCGGCCAGCACCTCCAGCCCATAGGGAGCCTGAATGGTGAAGCCATGCGCCGAGTGTGCGTGGTGGTTGCCATCGCCGCAGCAGATCTTGAGCTCGAACAGCGGCTGGCCCGGCAGGATGTCGCCGAAGATGAGGCAGGGGACGGCGAAGTGAAAAGGACTGAAGTGATCGAAGGTCACCACGGCAACGATCGGGGTGGGCATTATGTTGGCTCCTCTCTGCGCGCAGACACTCATCATAAACGTCAGGCTGTGAAAGCCGAAGAGCCATGTCTGGCATGGGCCCTCCTGCGGGTCACAGCGATATCTCCTCGCCATCTTGCGGCACCCGTACCCGATCCATCATGCCCCGTTCCGCCAGATAGTCGCGCAGTTCCTGGCGCGACAGCACTGCGTGGTTAACCGCCTCCATATGGCTGGCGATCAGCGTGGCCTGCGGTGCGGCCTGATAAACGGCGGCGACATCCTCCTTGCCCATGATGATGGAACCGAGCCCGGGCACCTGTGCATCGCCACAGTTGAGGATGATGACCTCGGGCTGATGCTGTTGCAGGGCTTGCTCGACCGAGGGATGCCAGATGGTATCACCGGCCAGATAGAGGCACTGTTCGTCGGGATGGGAGAAGACCACGCCGCACACTTCTCCCATGCGTTCACCCAGTACCGCCATCAACTGGTCGTTGCCGTGCTGGCCACCGGTCTGCTGCAGGCGAATGCCGGCAAACTCGGGCTGGTCGCTCAGCAGACGCACATCCTCAAAGCCACTGGCACGAATAGCATCGGCATCTTTCTGATGTTGCACCAAGAGCGGCAGATGCTTGGGGATCCGGGCTCTGGCGGCATCATCCCAGTGGTCGGGATGGTCGTGGGTGACGATAACGGCGTCCACATCGACCAGCTCATCGATCGGTAGCGGCAGCTCGACCAGCGGATTGCGCAGATGGCTGTTGGCGGTGCCCTCAAAGCCGGGGAAGGCCCCTTTGGCCGAGAGCATGGGGTCAATCAGAAAGCGGGTGCCGGCATAGTCGAGCAGCAAGGTGGCGTTGCGAACCTGGGTAATCTTCATGGGATGGCTCCATGTTGGCTGGTGGATATGCAACCAATTATGGGGCGCTAAGCGAGTTGCCATCAGTGGCCCACGGGTCGATTATCATCACTATCGGGCCAACAAGTTGATGTTCTACAGGTCGGCGCGGCCATTTAAAAAATTTGAAAAAATCCCCTTGAAAGGAAAAAGTGAGCCCCTATATAGGTAACAAGGCCGGAACGCTCGACAGAGGTTTCGACCAGGCGCCCGTCCATAAGGAGGGCAAACAATCCGTTATCGCTCACAAGAGGGTAATACTATGCGTTCTATCGACTTTTCTCCGCTCTATCGTTCTGCCATCGGTTTCGATCGTCTGGCCAATCTCATCGAATCTGCGGCCAGCAATGGCAATGCCGGTTATCCCCCCTACAACATCGAGCAGTTGGGTGACAACGACTACCGCATCAGCATGGCGGTAGCGGGCTTTACCCAGGAAGAGCTGGAGCTGAGCTTCCAGGAAAATCTGCTGACGGTGAAGGGCAACAAGCAGGCCGATACCGAGCGCAACTATCTCTATCAGGGGATCGCCGAACGTGGTTTTGAGCGCCGCTTCCAGCTGGCCGACTATGTACGGGTGAAAGGAGCCGACCTGAAAAACGGCTTGCTGCACATCGAGCTGGTGCGTGAAGTGCCTGATGCGATGAAGCCGCGCAAGATAGAGATCAACGGCTGATAGCCTGAATTCACTGAAATTTTAAAATTTCCCGGGTGCCGATAACGGGCCTGTGGAGAGTTGAACCTGTTGCTTATTAGAAGGATAGGATTATGCGTAACCTCGATTTTTCTCATCTCTATTCCAACGCCGTCGGCTTCGAGCGGATGGCCCGTGAGCTGGAAGGTCTGTTCGAGCAGAAGACCGCCGCTTACCCCCCGTACAACATTGAAAAGCGCGATCAGGATGGCTATCGCATCACGGTCGCCGTGGCCGGCTTCGAGCGCGAAGAGCTGGAGCTGGAGACCGAAAACGGCACCCTCAAGGTGAAGGGGCGCAAAGGGGCTGCGGCCGGTGAGCGTCAGTTTCTCCATCAGGGGATTGCCGAGCGTGACTTCGAGCTCGCCTTCAAGTTGAGCCAGCACGTGGAAGTGCAGGGCGCCAAGCTGGAGCATGGTCTGTTGACCATCGACCTGGCTCGCGAACTGCCGGAGGCGCTCAAGCCCCGCGCCATCCCCATCGGCAAACCCGAGCAGCTGGCGCTGCCCGGCTAAGCAAACCGGATCGCGATAAACAATAAAGGCCTGCATCTGCAGGCCTTTCTGTTTTTGTATCGCCGGATTGGATTAGCCGGCGTAGAGGGCGTTGATTTCGTCGGCCAGAATGGCGATGCCACGGCGCACCAGCTCCTCGCTCTGGGAGTAGTTGAGGCGGATGCACTCCTGACTGTGGCGCCACTCTGGGTCGTCGATGCCGGGGAAGAAGTAGTGACCCGGCACGATCAGCAGGTTCTTCGCCTTCAGTCGCTCATAGAGCTCCTGACAGTGGATCGGCAAATCTTCAAACCAGAGCCAGAGGAAGAGGGCGCCTTCCGGCTTGTGGATATGGAAGCGCGGGTCGGGGATCGCCTCGCGCAGCAGTTGCACCGCCAGCTCCGCCTTCTGCTGATAGAAGGGTTTCACCACCTGTTCGCTGAGGGCGATGATCTCGCCGCTCTCGATCATCGGGATGGTGATGGCGGGCCCCAGACTGCCCGGCGCCAAATTGATGATGCCACTCAGGTTGGTGATGGCCTGAATGATCTTTTCGTCAGCGATGACGATGCCGCAGCGGGTGCCCGGCAAGCCCAGCTTGGAGAGGCTCATGCAGAGGATGGTGTTGGCATTCCAGAATGGCTTGGCTTCGCTGAAGATGATACCTGGGAAGGGGACGCCGTAGGCGTTGTCGATCAGCAGCGGGATCCCCTTGTCGCGGGCGATCTGATCGAGGTGTTCGATCTCTTCGTCGGTCAGCACGTTGCCGGTGGGGTTGGTGGGGCGGGAGACGCAGATCACCCCGATATCGTCACCCACCTGCAGGCTCTCGAAGTCCACATGGTATTTGAACTGGCCATCGGGCAGCTTCTCAATGGTGGGCTTGTAGGCCACGAAGTAGTCGTCGGCCAGCGCCGAGTCGGCATAGCCGATGTACTCGGGGGCGAGCGGGAACAGCACCTTCTTCTTGCGGCCATCGGCAAATTCACCGGCCAGCAGGTTGAACAGGTAGAAGAAGGCATTCTGGCTGCCGTTGGTCAGGGCGATATTGCGGGCTGAGATATCCCAGCCCAGCTCCTTGCTGAGCAGTCCGGCTAGCGCCCTGGTGAACCTGTCTTTGCCTTGCGGGCCATCGTAGTTGGCCATCGCTTTCACCAGTTCGCCGTTGTCGAGCAGGGTTTTGGCCTCGGCCTGAAAGCGCTCCAGCATGGCGGGGATCGGGGCCGGATTGCCGCCACCCAGCATGATGGCGTCCGGATTGGTCAGCCCCTGATTGAGGTCATCCATGAGTTGGGTAATACCGGCGTGGCGAGTGAACTTCTCGCCGAACAAGGAAAATTCCATTCGGTGACAGATCCAGAGTCAGTTACGAAGATGTAGCACCATAGCTCAGTTTAAAAGCGGGTGTCGATCAAAAAGATGGAACGTTCCACGTGGAACATGGTGCAAAAATCAAGCGTGGTTAAAAGCACCAACTGTTGGTTTAAAAATGATCGAGCGGGATGCATTTTGCGACTCAATTTGGTATCGCAAGATAGTTAATTTAAACAAAATCATCATGTTATGAATTGCATGAGGATTGGCACAACTATTGAAATAGCTATCTGGTCATCTCAACCATACCGGAGCAAACCAGATGAAAAGCCTGATCGCTACCCTGATTGTGAGTGCCCTGAGCCTGAACGTGATGGCCAACGAAAACCCGCGGCCCGAGCTGGAGAGTGCCCAGCTGGAGCAGGATGTGCAGAGCGAGGTGCAACAGGCATCCCACGCCGTGGTGAAGGATGCGTTGCACAATCTCAAACCGCTGGCGCTGGATACCCTGGTGGTGGAAGCGAGCCAGGCTGTGGCGACTCACCCCGAGAGCTGAGATAGCGCAGGGGGGTCTGTCCCGTATGTTGTTTGAAGAAGCTGATAAAGGCACTGTCGCTGGAGAACTCCAGCGCAGCGGCAATCCGGCTGATGGGCTCGCTTTCTGCCAGCAGCTCCATGGCACGCAACAGCCGCCACTGCTGACGCCACGCCTGATAGCTCATGCCGGTCTCCCGCATAAAGATGCGGCCAATGGTCTTGTCACTGGCACCCACCCGCTCGGCCAGCCGGTTGAGCCGATCGGGCAGGGCATCCCCCCGTTTCAACTGCTGTAGCCAGTCGCCCAGTCTGGGATCCGTCGGCAGCGGCAACTGCCACGACTCCCGCGGTGCCTGCCCCAACTCCTCCATAAACAGTGCCACCGTCCGTTGTTGCTGCTCTTGCGGTTTGTCCCACGGCCAGAGCGCCATCCGTTCGATCAGTTCGTGCAGCAGCGGATTGACCGCCAGCACTTCGACCGTGCCGGGCAACTCGGGGTGCGGCTGGAAGTAGAGGGAGCGGTAGGCCACCACACCGCGCATCAAGATCCGGTGTGAGGTGCCTGCAGGCAGCCAGGCGGCGCGGGTAGGCGGCAGCAGGCAGACCCGACCTTCCAGCTCCATGGTCATGCAGCCGGATTGGGCGAACAGCAGCTGATGGCGCTGATGTTGATGTAGGCCCGAGTCGTGCCAGCCGAGGGCGGAGGCAATGCCGATCACGCTGCCGGTCAGCTGGTCGGGGTCAAAAGGGTGATCGGGAAGAATAAAGGCCATATGTCCGATTTTTGATGTTTATAGTCCTTCTTATTGTAATCAGACAGACGGCATCTCTCTAGAATGGCGACCTCTTGTGAAGGAGGTTTGTCATGAACAACAAGTTGCCACCGCTCTGGCTGGTGGTGGGATTGATGATGTTTCCCCAAATTGTGGAGACCATCTACAGCCCGGTACTGACCCACATCGCCACCCAGTTTCAGGTGAGCGAGGGGCAGGCATCCCAGACCCTGTCGGTCTATTTTCTGGCGTTTGCGGTGGGCGTGGTCTGCTGGGGACGGCTCTGCGATCTGATTGGGCGGCGTCCCGCCATGCTGGCGGGTCTGCTCACCTATGGTGTCGGCACCCTGCTGGCGCTGCTGGCCAATCAGTTTGAAACCCTGCTGCTGGCCCGGGTTATCTCGGCCTTTGGCGCTGCGGTGGGATCCGTGGTGACCCAGACCATGCTGCGCGATAGCTATCAGGGCAGCGATCTGGCGCGGGTCTTCTCGGTGATGGGCATTGCGCTCTCACTCAGTCCGGTGCTGGGGCTGCTCAGTGGCGGCCAGCTGGCGAGCGGGTTCGGCTATCTCGGGGTGTTCAGTGGTCTGCTGATACTGGCGGTAGGTTTGCTGCTGGTGACCTGCTGGCAGTTGCCGGAAACCCGTCCGGTTAGTACCCAGCGAGTCGCGCTCTGGCCGCTGGCGTGCCGGATGATAAAAGATGGTGGGCTCTGGCGCAGTGCCATGCTGGTTGCTTTGTTCAACACCATGCTGTTTGGCTACTACAGTCTGGCGCCGTTCCTCTTTGCCGGATTGGGCTTGAGCGCCAGCGAGTTTGGCTATTCGGGGATCTTGCTGGCACTGGCGACTCTGCTCGGCAGCCTGCTCAACAAGCATCTGCTGGGGAGGGGGTGGCTGCCGTCCTCTCTGGTCAGACTGGCTTGCGCTCTGGCGCTGGTTGCCGGGCTGCTGGTCTGGGCGAGTCAGTCCAGCCTCTGGTTCCTGTTGCCCATGATGGGTGTGGTGGTGGCCTTCGGGCTGGCAATCCCCAACGTGCTGAGTCAGGCGCTGTTGGCCTATCGCGAGGTAGCAGGCAGTGCTGGCGCCCTGTTCGGGCTTGGCTACTACCTGCTGCTCAGTCTGGGGTTGGCGGTGGCGGCCGGATTGCAGGATCTCGGCCTGTTGCTGAGTGGCTGCGGTCTATTGGCGCTGATTTGCAGTGGGCGTCGTTCCACGTGAAACATCAGTTGCCGATAAAGCGGTAGCCGATACCTGATTCGGTCTCGATAAGCGTCGGTTGCTGGGGGTTATCCCCCAGCTTCTTGCGCAGGCTGGCGATGACGATGCGCAGGTAGTGGGTGTCCTCCTTGTGGCTCGGCCCCCAGATGTCATTGAGCAGCTGGGTCTGCATCACCAGCTTGCCGGGGTGGCACACCAGCGCCTGCAACAGGGCGAACTCCTTGCGGGAGAGAGGGATCTCCTCGTCTTTCATGGTCACCTTGTGGCTGCTGACATCAAGCGTCAGGCCGCATTGGGGGAAGTGGCGCCGCTCGCCGCTGCTGACGCCAGCCCGCTGGCGCAAGAGCACACGGATGCGGGCCATCATCTCGCCGATACCGAACGGCTTGCTCATGTAGTCGTTGGCGCCGGCATCCAGCAGCCGTACCTTCTCCTGCTCCGAATCGCGAGCCGACAGCACCAGCACCGGATTGGGGTGGTGTTCGCGAATGGCCTGCAATACCTGAATACCATCGCCATCCGGCAGGCCGAGATCGAGGATCACCAGATCGGGGTTGAGGTGGCGATACTGCTCCAGCCCCTCGGTGACGCTGACCGCTTCGCTCACCTGATGCCCCTCGGCAATCAGGCTGATCCGCAGAAAGCGACGGATCGCCGCTTCATCATCTATGACCAGAATGTGAGCCATCAAACCTCCGGTGAATTGAGGGCGAGCGGCAGGGAGATACGCATGCAGGTGCCGTTGCCATTGGGGCCGGAGAAGGCCCAAATCTTGCCGCCGTGGGCCTCTATCATAGCGCGGGAAATGGCGAGGCCAAGCCCGGTGCCACGGCTGCCGCAATCGCCCACCGGCTGGGTGTAGAAGAGGTTGAAGATCTTCTCCCGATCCGACTCGGCGATGCCGACCCCGATATCGATGATATCGATGATGAGGTCGGGTTCGGCCACCATCACCTTGAACTCGATGGGGGTGCCTGCCGGCGAGTAGCGGGAGGCGTTGTCGAGGATATTGACCAGCACCTGCTCGATCAGGGCGCCGTGCACATAGAGATTGGGCACATGCTGATCGAAATGGACCAGCAGCTTGTGCTGGCGCCAGGAGGAGTCGAGCCGCTTGCGGGCGCTTTCCACCAGATCAGCCAGATCGACCCAGTCCCGTTTCAGCTGGAAGTCGGGGGAGCCGATGCGGGTCATATCCAGCAGATTTTGCACATAGCTGTGCAGGCGGCGCGCCTCCTCCTGCACCGAGTGGAGCAGTTCGTCGCGGTCTTCGGCGGGGATCCGGTCACCATATTCCAGCAGAGTGCTGCCTGCCCCCATGATGGTCGCCAAGGGGGTCTTCAAATCGTGGGAGACCGAGGAGAGCAGAGCGGCACGCATCCGGTCGGTCTCCGCCTGCAACTGGCTGTCAGCCAGCCGCTCGTTGAGGTCGATCCGCGCCAGCGCGGCGCGAATGTCGGTGAGCAGCGCCTGCAGCTGATGCTCGGCGGAGGAGGAGAGCGGATTGGCCAGCGTTATGCCGATCACCAGATCGTCGCTGAGGTGGTGATACTGGGCCTCGGCGGCATTGAGGGTCGCAGTCTGGGCCCCGGCGCTCTGCTTCTGGGCCAGACACCAGTCGATGGCCGCCTTGTCGGTCTGCCCGGGCCTGTGTTTCTCGTTGCCGAGCCGATCGTTGAACTCCTTGTCGATCACCACGGTCGGCTGGCCGAGCGCCAGCGAAATGGCCTGGGCACCTTGTCTCAAAACCTCCTCCGGGCTGCTGGCGGTGGCCAGCCCCTGACTGAGGGAGAGCAGGGCATTGCCCAGCTGCTGGGTCTCTCGCAGACCGATCAACTGCTGGCGCTGACGGGAGGCGAGCCGCCCCGCCGTCATGCCGACGATAAGCAGCACAAACAGGGTGAGTAGGTCGCTGTGGTTGGCGACGCTCAGGGAGAAGTAGGGTGCGGTGAACAGCAGATTGTGGGCGATAAAGCCCAGCACCGCCGCCAGTGTGGCGGGCACCAGACTGGTGGTGAGGGCAGTCGCCAGCACCCCCAGTACAAAGATGAGCGGCAACGCCGCGGGCGGCAGCCAGTAGGAGAGCCCCCAGGCGGCGGCCGAGGTGATCCCCATGATCACCACTGCCAGCAGACTGTGGTGAATATCCTTCGGGGTCGGGACGCGCATCCCCACTTCGGGCTTCTGCTTCTCGGTATCGACCAGCGTGATTTCGAGCCCCTGAGCCTGCTTGAGCAGGTGTTGCACCAGCGAGCGACGCCACGGCGCCTTGTGGGGTTTGCCGAGCAGCAGCTGGGAGACCTGCTGCTGTTCGGCGGTCTCCAGCAGGGTGTTGGCGACCGCCGGGCTGGAGAGCGTCAGCACCTTGGCACCGAGGTGGGAGGCGAGCGCCAGCGCCTGCTCCACATCGGCTGAGCGGCGGCCATTGCTGTCGACATGCACCACCAGCCAGGGGAGTTGGCGGCGCTGGGCAAAGCGGTGGCCGTAGCGCACCAGCGCCGAGCCGTGCAGGTCACCGAGGCAAACCATCAGCTTGCCCCGCAGCGGCAAGGTGCTCTTGCCTGCAGCCTGCCACTGCAGTTGCAGATCGCCCTCCACATGGCTGGCGGCGGTCTGCATCGCCAGCTCCCGCAATGCGGTGAGGTTGTTGAGGGAGAAGAAGGATTGCAGCGCAGCCTTGGCCTGATGGGGCACATAGACCTTGCCCTCCTTGAGGCGGCCGAGCAGCTCCTTGGGGGGCAGGTCGATCAGCACCAGACTGTCGGCTTCCAGCAGCACCTGATCGGGCAGGGTCTCTTTCACCCTGACCCCGGTCAGCTGCCACACCAGATCGTTGAGGCTCTCCAGATGCTGCACGTTGAGGGTGGTGTAGACGTCGATCCCGGCGTTGAGCAGCTCCTCCACATCCTGCCAGCGCTTCTCGTGGCGGCTGCCGGGGGCGTTGCTGTGGGCCAGCTCGTCCACCACGGCGATGGCCGGTTTGCGGGCGAGCAGACCGTCGAGATCCATCTCCTCCAGTCGCTGCTGGCGGTGCATGTGGATCTTGCGCGGCATGATGGCGAGCTTGTCGAGCAGAGCCAGCGTCTCCTGCCTGCCGTGGGTCTCCACCACGCCGATCAGGATGTCTACCCCCTCTTTGGCCTGCTCCCGCACCGCCTGCAGCATGGCGTAGGTCTTGCCCACGCCGGGAGCGGCGCCGAGAAACACCTTCAGCTTGCCCTTGTGCTCCTGTTCCAGACTCGCCAGCAGGGCGTCGGCCCTTACCTCATCACGCATCCCCATGCTCCTGCATCAGACTCGTCAGCAGGGCATCAGCGCTTGCTACATCAGCCATTGTTATCCCTATCGAGCCAACTGCCCGTTTCGAAAATCGAGGTCATCACCAAACCGGAATGGGCGCCATCAGGCGCCCTTTTTATGATCCAGTTGCAGATTCAGCTGGAGAATGTTGACCACCTGCGGGCCAAGGATACCAGCTTGTGTGGCCGACTTGACCTGCTCCGTCAGTTGGGCGGGATCCAGTCCACGTTCTTTGGCGACGCGGTCGACCTGAGCCAGCACCGCATCCAGCGGCAGGTGGGGATCGAGGCCGGAGGCGGAGCGGGTCAGCATGGCGGGGGAGCTGGTTCCCGGCTGTGCCTTGGCTGCCTGTTCGGCAAACTCTGCCCGAAACGGTGAGCTCATCCCCAGATTGCTGGCGCTGCCGCCAATGGTGTTGAAATCGCTGGCGGAGGGACGGGGATGGAAATAGTCAGCCCGCTCGAATTTCTGCCCCAGCAGGGCGCTACCGATCAGTTGCTGCTTGCTGTCGGTGAGCTGGCTGCCGTTGGCCTGCCAGGGGAACAGCAGCTGTGCCAGTCCGGTGACCGCCAGCGGGTAGGCGACCCCCAGCAGCAGGGTGAGGGTCAACAGGGTTCTGATTGCTATCATGATTCGCTTGCTCCAAAAAGATGGCTGGGGATGCGGGTCTGCCCCGCATCCCGGTTATGTCGTTACACCAGACCCAGGCCGGTAATGACCAGATCGATCAGCTTGATGCCGATAAAAGGCACCAGCAGGCCACCGACACCGTAGATCAGCAGGTTGCGGCGCAGCAGGCTGGCGGCCGAGCCTTTCAGGTCGACACCACGCAGTGCCAGCGGCACCAGCGCCACAATGATCAGGGCGTTGAAGATGATGGCCGACAGGATGGCGCTCTGCGGGCTGCCCAGCTGCATCAGGTTCAACGCCCCCAGTTGCGGGTAGGCGGCGATGAACAGGGCTGGCAGGATGGCGAAGTACTTGGCCACGTCGTTGGCGATGGAGAAGGTGGTCAGGGCGCCACGGGTCACCAGCAGCTGTTTGCCGACCAGCACCACGTCCAGCAGCTTGGTGGGGTTGGAGTCGAGATCCACCAGATTGCCCGCCTCCTTGGCTGCCTGGGTACCCTCGTTCATGGCCAGACCCACATCAGCCTGTGCCAGTGCCGGTGCATCGTTGGCACCGTCGCCGCACATGGCAACCAGACGACCATCGGCCTGCTCCTGCCGGATATAGGCGAGCTTCTTCTCCGGCGTCGCTTCGGCGATGAAGTCATCCACCCCGGCTTCGGCGGCGATGGCGGCGGCGGTTTTCGGGTTGTCACCGGTGATCATCACGGTGCGGATCCCCATATGGCGCAGGATCTGGAAGCGAGCCTTGATACCGGGCTTGATGATGTCCTTGAGGTAGACCACCCCCAGCAGTTTCTCCTGAGTGCATACCAGCAGCGGGGTGCCACCCTGACGGGCGATGCTGTCGACTGACTTGATCACCAGCTCAGGCACCGCCTTGCGGTCGAGGCTGAGGTAGTTCAACACGGCATCCACCGCACCCTTGCGATATTGATGACCGTTGCGATCCAGTCCGCTCAGGCGGGTCTCGGCGCTGAAAGGGATCACCTTGTCGCTCTCCAGCTGGCTCGGCTTGGCCATGCTTTTGCTGGCCAGAGTCAGGATGGATTTGCCCTCCGGGGTATTGTCACCCAGCGAGGCCAGCATGGCCGCTTGTGCCAGCAGGGCAGGGTCGACGCCGGGGGCTGGGATCAACTCATCGGCCATCCGGTTGCCGAAGGTGATGGTGCCTGTCTTGTCCAGCAGCAGGGTGCGCACGTCACCAGCCGCTTCGACGGCACGGCCAGACTTGGCGATGACGTTCAGCTTCACCAGTCGATCCATACCGGCAATGCCGATGGCGGAGAGCAGGCCGCCGATGGTGGTCGGGATCAGGGTGATAAAGAGAGCGATCAGGTAGAGACGCGGGACCTGGGTGCCGTTGTAGTCGAGGAACCAGGGCAGGGTGGCGACCACCAACAGGAAGATCAGGGTCAGGCCCACCAGCAGGGCGTCGAGCGCCATCTCGTTGGGGGTCTTCTGGCGCTTGGCCCCTTCCACCAGTGCGATCATCCGATCCAGCGTACTTTCGCCCGGATTGTTGCTGACGCGTACCCAGATCTCGTCGGAGACGACCGTCGTGTTGCCGGTCACGCCGCTGCGGTCGGTACCCGACTCGCGGATGACGGGGGCGGATTCACCGGTGATGGCGGCCTCGTTGACCGAGGCGATGCCGGCGATCACTTCGCCGTCGGCAGGGATCATCTCGCCGCTGCGTACCAGCACCAGATCACCCTTCATCAGGCTGGTGGCGGGTACCCATTCACCCTGACCATCTTTGGCATTCTCCACACGACGGGCCTTGAGCTGGCTCATGCCCGCTTTCAGGCTGTCGGCGCGGGCCTTGCCGCGTCCTTCGGCCAGCGTCTCGGCGAAGTTGGCAAACCAGAGGGTCAGCCAGAGCCAGGCGGTCAGCTGCCAGGCCAGTGAGGGAGCGACGCCGGAGAAAGGTTGCCCCAGCAGGGACTCCACCGTCGCCATGACTGCGGCCAGCCAGAGGGTGAACAGGATGGGGCTGCCAAACAGCGCCTTGGGATTGAAGCGATAGAGGGCCTCAACCATTGCCTGGATGATCTGTGATTTCTGTTTTTTGCCCTTCACCAACATGGTGTCGGTGCTCATTGCAGTGGACTTGCTCATTGGAAAGCTCCCAGCATCAGATAGTTGGCCATTGGCATCCGGATGGTGATCGACAGGGTCAGGTTCATCAGAGTGCCCCTCCGGTCAGGCTCAGATGTTCGGCCACCGGGCCCAGTGCCAGCACCGGCAGGAAGGAGAGGCCACCTATCAGCAGGACGGTGATGATCAGCAGGGTAACGAACAGCGGGCCGCTGATGGGGAAGTCCCCTTCACTTGTCTCCTGACGGGGCGCGCGGGCCAGCTGACCGGCTATGGCCAGTACCGGAATGATGTAGCCGAAGCGACCGAGCAGCATGGCCAGACCGATGGCGATGCACTGCCAGTTGTCACCGGCGGCAAAACCGGCGAAGGCGGAGCCGTTGTTGCCGGCAGCCGAGGCGTAGGCATAGATGAGGCGTGACAGACCGTGCGGGCCATCATGGCCGATGATGGTGCTGGCATCCGGCATCAACAGAGTGACACCACCGATCACCAAAACCCCCACCGGCATCACCAGCATGCTGGCGACCACCCACTTCATCTCGGTGATACCGAGCCGTTTGCCCAGATAGGTCGGGGTACGTCCCACCATCAGGCCGCACAGGAACACGGTCAGCAGTACGAACAGCATCATGCCGTAGATACCGGAGCCGACCCCGCCGAAGATGACCTCACCCAGCAGCATGTTGATCATGCCCACCATGCCGCCGAGCGGAGTAAAGCTGTCGTGCATGGCGTTGACGGCACCGTTGGAGGCGGCAGTGGTCGCCACTTCCCAGATGCTGGAGAGCACAGGGCCGAAGCGGCTCTCCTTGCCTTCCCAGTTGCCAGCCATGTTGCTGGCGTCAGTGGTGAGCTGGGCGAGGGCGTGATCCGGTTTCAGCTCCTGGGAGAGGGAGACGAAGAGCCCCAGCACCAGCATGAGGGTCATTGCGCCGAGAATGGCGCGACTGTGGGCCATGTTCTTCACATAGCGGCCCAGAGTAAAGACCATGGCTGCGGCGATGGTGAGCAGGGCGACCATCTCCAGCCAGTTGGAGAGGGCGGTCGGGTTCTCGAACGGGTGGGCGGAGTTGATGCCGAAGAAGCCACCGCCGTTGGAGCCGAGCTGCTTGATGGCAATTTGCGAAGCAGCCGGGCCGAGGGGCAACAGCTGCTCCTGACCTTCCACACCGTGGAACGGCAGATAGGCTGACAGGCTTTGCGGCACCCCTTGCCATACCAGCACCAGCGCCATGATCAGCGCGATGGGCAGCAGCACATAGAGGCAGAAACGCACCAGGTCCTGCCAGAAATTGCCAAGGTTGATGGTCTGCTGGCGGGCGATGCCGCGGAACAGGGCAATGGCGACGGCGGCGCCCGTCCCTGCGGAGACGAAGTTCTGGGTGGTCAGGCCTACCATCTGGCTGAAGTAGGAGAGGCTGGCCTCACCGGAATAGGCTTGCCAGTTGGTGTTGGTCATAAAGCTGACCGCGGTGTTGAATGCCAGTTGCCAGCTCAGACCCGGCAGTTGTTGCGGGTTGAGGGGCAGCAACCCCTGCGCCATCAGGATCAGGAACAGCAGACCGAAACCGGCGCCGTTGAAGGCCAGCAGGCTGAGGGCGTAGGACTTCCAGTCCTGCTCCCGCCCATCGGTGCCACAGCAAGCCAGCGTGGCGCGCTCGACCGGCGCCAGCCAGTGGATTTTGCCTTCAAATACCCGGTAGATGTAGTTGCCCAGCAGCGGTGCTGGTAGCAGAACCAGCAGCACGAAGGCCACCGGATAGATTATTTCTTGCCACATGTTCTAGTTCCTCACTCGTGGTCACGGTGCGTCAGGGCACGCATTGGATTGCTCACGAGGCTCGGCAGTTTGCTGGCCACCGGGTAGATAAATTCTTGCTGCATATAGGTAGTCCCTCACTCGTGAGTGCGCGTGAGTGCGCGCATCAGATAGGCCATCAAGGCGAGGACCAGCAGCAGATATAGCCAATTCATATCGACTCCATTGAGATAATTAGCTGCGAGAGCCGATGTAAGACCATATCGACTCTGTTGATGTCATTGACGCTGAAAAGGGTATGTAAAACAGGCGTAAAGGCGCCATAAAGCGCCATGTGGTAGGCGTAAAATCGGCGTAAAGAACGGCGGATCTGCGAGAGAAATAGCGAGGAGGGATCAAAAAACCCGGCCTGAGCCGGGTTTGGGAGAAGGGGTTAGATGGTTGTCGAAGCCGGTTGCTCGTGAAAGGCCAACTTCATCTGCCCTTAGCGCATAGTGACGAACTCTTCCGCGCTGGTCGGATGGATAGCCACGCAGTTGTCGAAATCAGCCTTGGTGGCCCCCATCTTCATGGCGACGCCGAAGCCTTGCAGGATCTCGTCCATCGCAAAGCCGATACCGTGCAAACCGACCACCTTCTCTTCCGGGCCGACACAGACCAGCTTCATCCGGGTGGGCTGGCGATGCTGGGTCAGTGCCGAGTACATGGCGGTGAACTGGCTGCGGTAGACCTTCACTTGGTCCTCGCCGTATTCGGCGATGGCTTCAGGTTCGGTCATGCCTATGGTGCCGATGGGTGGGTGGCTGAACACCACGGTCGGCACCAGATCGTAGTTGAGGTGCTCATTGGGCTTGTTGTTGAACAGCCGCTCGGAGAGGCGACGGCCCGCGGCGACGGCCACCGGGGTGAGCTGGATGCGACCCGTGTTGTCACCCACTGCATAGATGTTGGCGACGGAAGTGTTCTGGAACTTGTCGGTCGGGATAAAGCCCTTCTCGTCCAGCGTGATGCCAGCGGCAGCCAGGTTGAGGTTGTCGGTAGCCGGTACCCGGCCGATGGCCCAGATCAGGCAGTCAACGGTGAGGTGGCGACCATCTTCCAGTTGCAGGGTAAGGCTGTTGTCAGCGTTCTTGAGCACGGCTTTGGGAATGGCGTGGGTGTGCAGCTTGGGCCCTTCCTGCGCCATGATTTCGACCAGAGTCTCGTGGATCATGGGGTCGAAGTTGCGCAGCGGCGCGTGCTTGCGCACCACCAGATGGGTCTCTGAGCCGAGTGCCTGCATCACGCCTGCGATCTCGACTGCGATGTAGCCAGCACCCACCACGGCAACCCGCTTGGGCTGGCTTTGCAGATCGAAGAAACCGTCCGAGTCGATACCCAGCTCGGCTCCCGGGATCGCTGGAATTTCCGGGCGGCCACCGGTGGCGATCAAGATGTGATCGGCCGTGTAGTGCTCGCCATTAACCTCGATGGTGTTGCTGCTGACGAAGCGGGCGAAGCCCTTGATGACGGTGATCTGGTTCTTGCCCAGCACGTTTTGATAGGACTGGTGAATGCGGCCGATGTAGGCCTGGCGGGACTCGACCAGCTTGGCCCAGTTGAAGTGGTTGAGGGTGGTGTCAAAGCCGTAGTCGGCGCCATATTTCAGGGCATCGGCGATCTGGCCGGCATACCACATGGCCTTCTTCGGTACGCAGCCTACGTTGACGCAGGTTCCACCCAACTCTTTGGCTTCAATCAGGGCAACTTTCTTACCGTACATGGCAGCCCGGTTGGCAGACGCAATACCGCCGCTGCCGCCGCCGATGGCGATATAGTCAAAATGCTGTGCCATTGCGAGGTTCTCCGCTCATTAAGAATGCAATCACAGCATGATGGGGATAAAGCGGCTGGCTCACAAGAGCCAGCGCTCAGTTATGTTGGATCGGCAGGCGAATATGGAACTGGGCGCCCTGGCCCGGTTCGCTGGCACAGCTGATACGGCCTTTCAGCAGTTGCACCACCAGGTTGTAGATAATGTGGGTGCCCAGACCGCTGCCACCCTGACCCCGCTTGGAGGTGACGAAGGGATCGAAGATGCGCGGCAAGATTTCGGGCGGGATGCCGCGACCGTTGTCCGAATAGTCGATAAACAGCTCCTCTCCCTGCTGTTCCACCTTGATGGTGATCTTCTTCGGTTTGTCCCAGCTGTCGAACCCGTGGTTGATGGAGTTGAGGATCAGGTTCGAGTAGATCTGGGTAAAGCTGCCCGGGAAGGAGAATATAGACAGCTTGGGATCGCACTGGATATCCACTTCGCACTGGCTCTTCTTCAGTTTGTGGCCAAGCGAGACCACCACCTGATGGAGGTTGTCGGCGAGGCTGAAGTTGTAGCGTGCTTCCGATGACTGGTCGACCGCCACCTGCTTGAAGCTGGCAATCAGCTCGGAGGCGCGCCGCAGGTTGCTCTGCAGCAGCTGCATCGACTCGTCGAGGTTGACGGTGAACTCGTTGAGATAGGAACGCGACAGCTGTTTTGACTCTATATGAGATTTGAAATCGGCAACCCGTTCCTGCAGGTAGGAGGAGGCGGTCACACTGATGCCGATTGGGGTATTGATCTCGTGTGCCACCCCGGCCACCAGCGAGCCGAGGGAGGCCATCTTCTCCGACTCCACCAGGGTTTGCTGGGCTTGTTTCAGGTCGTCGTACGCCTTGCCCAGCTGGTTGTTGGCTTCGCTCAGGCTGCGGGTACGCTCCACCACCTTGCCTTCCAGCTGCTCGTTGAGCTGGATTATCTCCCGCTCGACCTTTTTCAGCTGGGTGATGTCGTAGCCGAAGCCGATCTGGTACTTGAGGTTCGGCCCTTCATAGAAGGGTACGAAGGTCCACTGCAGCACCAGCTCGTGGGCCTGCTGGTCATGCATGATGACCTCTTTGTCCGCCAGTGAACCTTCCGCCGCCAGAATATCGTTCAGCTCTTCCCGTTGCGCCGGGCTGACAAAGAGATCCAGCCAGTTGTGTTGCAACAGCTCCTGCTGGTGGTAGCCGGTCAGCAGTATGGCTGCCGGGTTGATGCTGGCGATGGTCAAGTCTGGTTCCATGCAGCAGATGACCATGTTGGCGGAGTTGATCAGGGTGGCGGAGAAATCCCGCTCCTGTTGCAGCTGTTCCACCGCCTGATGACGAGCGACCAGCTCGTCACGTAGCCGGGTGCGCATCTGGTTGAGGGTGGATACCAGGGTATCCAGTTCGTCGGGTTTCTTGCGCGGCTGCGGGCGGCCTTCCAGCTCCAGCTCCATGTCGAGCCGATCGAGGTTGAACTTCTGGGCGTAGTTGGCGATGCGGTTGATGTGCCTGACCACCAGATAGTAAATGATGATCAGGATACAAAATGAGACCACCAGGGTCTTGATGGTCTGGCTGACCATGATCAGCACTGACTTCTCAATCAGACGCTGGTAAATCTGCTCCAGCGACGCGGCGACAAACAGCTTGCCGACAATTTCCCCCTGATAGGTGAGATTGAACTCCTGGGAGATGTCATAGCTTTCCCGTTCCACTCCCTGGGTCAACAGTGGCACTTCGGAGTTGCCGAGCATCTCCTTGACCATCACAAACTGCATGTTGGGCAGGTTCATGATCCCTTCGATCTGCACCTTGACCTGCTCCTCATCGAGGTTCCACAAGCTGGCGGCAATAGGTTGCAAAAAGGAGGCTTCGATCTGGCCGATGCTGTCTTCGATGACGGCGACATCCTTGCGGTAATCCCAGGCGAGTTGCAGCACCGTAATGATCATCGCCAATACGGTACTACACACCAGAATATAGGAGAGCAGGCGGTATGAGAGTCCGTTGCGGCCTACGGCCTCGGCGGTCTTGGAGATGAGTCCTGACATGGCGTCCTTGCGGTCTGGATGTTGTGTTTTTTAGTTTAACTGCTTCATGGACTTATGTCGTCTTTCCTGCGAACCATAAAAAAGGCCCCGTATCGGGGCCTTGGCAAGTGATTGATGATCAGTGTCCGCCGTTTGCCTTGGGCGGAATGGTTTCATCGAATACCGGCAAGGGTTTGTGCTCGGAAGCCAGATAGGTGTAGATCACCGGCAGTACGAACAGGGTGAACAGGGTACCGATGGCAAGGCCTGCCACGATGACGATACCGATGCTGAACCGTTGTGCTGCACCGGCGCCTGCGGCGTAGAGCAGCGGGATCAGACCGGCAATCATGGCGGCGGTGGTCATCAGGATCGGACGCAGACGCACCTTGGCGGCTTGCATCACGGCTTCCATCCGGTTCATGCCGCGCAGCAGCTGCTCTTCCTTCGCTACTTCACAGATCAGGATGCCGTGCTTGGTAATCAGACCCACCAGGGTGATGAGGCCCACCTGGGAGTAGATGTTCATGGTCGCCAGTCCCCAAGCCAAGGCAATCAAGGCCCCGCTGATGGCGAGCGGTACAGAGACCATGATGACCAGCGGGTCACGCACCGACTCGAACTGGATCGCCAGCACCAGGAAGATGATCGCCAGTGCCAGCGCGAAGGTGGCATAGAGCGCATTGCCTTCGGTGACGAACTGACGGGCTTCACCCATGAAGTCGTAACGATAGCCTTGCGGCAGCTTCTCGTCGGCGGTGGTCTGGAACCAGTTGATCGCATCACCCATGGTCACACCCGGAGCCGGAACGGCACCGATAGTGGCGGAGTTCAGCTGGTTGAAGTGGGGCAGGGCGCGGGGCTCGCCAACCACTTCAATGGTGATCAGGCTGCCGAGCGGGATCGACTTGCCATCTGCGGCCCGCACGTAGTAGCCCTTGATGGACTCCGGATTGAGACGGTATTTGCGCTCGACCTGCGGGATCACCTCGTAGGAGCGGCCATCCAGGTCGATACGGTTGACGTAACCGTCCGCCATCATGGTGCCCATGGTGATACCGATATCCTGCATGGTGATGCCGTAGGCACCCGCCTTGTCCTTGTCGATGCGGATCTTCATGGTGGCGGAGTCGTAGTTCAGATCGAGATCCGAATAGACGAACTGACCGTTACTCTGCGCCGCGGCCAGAATTTCACCGGCCACCAGGAACAGGCTTTCGAAGCTGTTCGGGGTGGTGATGACGAACTGGATCGGCAGACCACTCGATGCTCCCGGCAGTTCCGGGAACTGGAAGGTGGTGATGGCCATACCCGGGATGTCTTTCACCAGATTGGCGACCCGATCCAGCACCTCTTTCTGGCTCGCTTCACGTTGGCTCCAGGGCACCATGGAGGCGATACCGAACGCCTGGTTGGCGTTGAACACCCCTGAGAAGACCTGGGAGAAGGCGATCTCGGGCTGCTCGTCCAGGATCTTGTTCACATCCGCCATGGTGTTTTCGATGTAGTCCAGGTTGGCGTTGGACGGTGCGGTACCCAGCACGGCCATTACCCCCTTGTCCTCTGACGGTGCCAGTTCGCTCGGGATGAACTTGAACAGCAACGGCAGGCTGGCGAACACGATGACGGCGAACACCACGATGACGGGGCGCTTTTTCATCACGGCGTGCAGCATGCTGTCGTAGCGATCGGTCATCTGTTCCAGCAGGTGGTGGACCGTGCTCTCGAATTTGCCCGGTTGCTCGTTGGCCTTGAGCATCTTGGAACACATCATCGGTGACAGGGTCAGGGCGATGATGCCCGAGACGAACACGGCACCTGCCAGGGTCAGGGCAAACTCCTTGAACAGGGAGCCGGTGATACCCCCCATCAGGGCGATAGGTGCGTATACCGCCGCCAGGGTGACCGTCATGGCGATAACCGGCACCGCAATTTCACGGGTACCGATAATGGCGGCCCGGAACGGCTCTTCACCTTCTTTGATATGGCGGTCGACGTTCTCCAGCACCACGATGGCGTCATCCACCACCAGACCGATCGCCAGCACCATCGCCAGCAGGGTCATCAGGTTTATCGAGAAGCCGAACATATCCATCATCATCACCACGCCGATAAGACTGAGCGGAATGGTGATGATCGGGATGATGACCGCGCGGAACGAGCCGAGGAACAGGGTGATGACCACCAGAACGATGGCGGCTGCCTCCAGGATGGTCTTGATAACCTCGTGGATGGACTCGTTGATCGCCACGGTGGAGTCATACATCACGTTGAGACGCATGGTGCTCGGCATATTGCGCTCAAGGCTCGGCAGCAGTGCCAGCACATCGCGGGCGATGTTGATGGGGTTGGCTGTCGGGGCGGCGTTGACCGCCATGACCACGGCTTCGCGACCATTGGCGCTGGCACGATAGACATCGTGACTCTTCTCAAGGGTTACCTTGGCGATGTCCGCCAGACGGATCACCTTGCCGTCGCGGGTAGCCACCACCAGTCGCTTCAGCTCGTCGACATCCTTGACCTGGGTCTCGGCATTGCCATTGAACAGGGTGAAGTAACCGGTCGCCTGACCTGTCGCGGACTGATAGTTGTTGCTGTTGAGCACCGTCATCACGTCGCTGGCAGTCAGGTTGAAGGCCGCCATCTTGGCCGGATCCAGCCATACCCGCAGGGCAAACTCGACACCGCCGTAGAGGTCAACCTTGGAGACCCCGCCGACAGTAAAGAGCTGCGGCTTGATAACCCGCTCCAGATAGTCGGTGATCTGGCTGGAGTTGAGCTCCGGGCTGGTAAAGCCGAGGTAGAGCACCGCCGTGGTTGAACCGGTGGAGGAGGTGACCGAGGGGTCTTCCGCCTCTTTCGGCAACTGAGAGCGCACCGAGTTCACCTTCGCCAGGATGTCGGACAGCGCGGCGTTGGGGTCGGTATTGAGCTTCATGTATGCAGTGATGGTGGAGCTACCCAGCTGGCTGGAGGAGGTCATGAAGTCGATGTTGTCGGCTTGCGCGACCGCCTGTTCCAGCGGCTGGGTGATGAACCCCTGGATCAGATCAGAACTGGCGCCATAGTAGCCAGTGCTGACGGTGATCACCGTGTTGGTCACCTCGGGGTATTCCCGTACCTGCATCTTGAAGATGGCCTGAAAGCCCAGCAAGGCGATCAGGAAGCTGAGCGAGATCGCCAGCACAGGCCGTTTTATAAATATGTCAGTAAATCGCATCGCAGATCTCCGCGCTTACAGCATCGGGGTTTGTGCCGGAACGGCCAGGGCATCGTTCTCGACCACATGCACCTTGGTGTCGTTGCTCAGGCGAACCTGACCCGACAGTACGATCTGGTCACCGGCCTGAATGCCAGAGAGCACATGCACATCGTTGCCACGGCGCTCACCCGCCTTGACCACAACCTGCTTGGCTCGCAGCACTTTCACCTTGTTACCCTCTTTGTCGGTCTCTTCGCCCTCTTTGAGCACATAGACGTTCTGACCGTAAAGGGTGAAGGAGATAGCGGTCTGCGGGATCACGATCTGATCTTTCACCGTCGGCAGAATGATGCTGGCGCGGGCGAACATACCGGAACGGAGCTGACCGTCGTTGTTCGGAATGTCTGCCTGTACCTGGATCAGGCCGCTCTGGAAGTTGACCGCAGGCTCGATGGCGGTGATATGGCCGTCAAACTGGGTTTGCGGATAGGCATCCACATTGATCTTGATGGTCTGGCCCAGCTTGATTTTGGAGATATCGGTCTGGGGCACGGTGAAGCGCAGACGCATCACGCTGGTATCTTCCAGGCGCACGATATCTGTGCCTGGTTGCAGATACTGGCCAAGGAACACATTGCGCAGGCCGACCACGCCGCTAAAGGGCGCGCGCACTTCACGACGGGCAATGGTCGCCTTCAGACTCTCGATATCCGCTTCCAGCGAGCGATAGGCCGCTTCGGCTTCATCCAGCTGCTCTTTGGAGATGGAGCTGGTCTTGTAGAGGTTCTGGAAGCGTTCGAATTTGGCTTTTGCCGCTGGCAGCTTGGCCTGGGAGGCGCGCAGATTGGCCTTCTCCACGGTGGAGTCCAGGCTCAGCAGCAGTTGGTCAGCCTTGACCGGTTTGCCCGACTCAAAGGTGATGGCATCAATGGTGCCAGCCAGTTCGGTGGAGAGGGTCACCCCCTGATTCGGCTCGATGAAGCCGATCGCTTCGATGGTCGGTACCCAATCCTGCGCCTTGGTCACCATGGCGGTGACGGGGAACTCGGGTTCCGGCCGGTTGGCCATGTATTGGGCAATCATCTTCTGTTTGAACAAATTGAAGCCGATGACGCTGCCAAACAAGGCGATCGCTATCAGCAACATAATGGCCATCCACTTTTTCATGAACAGGCTCCTGAGGTGGAAAGATTAGGGGATAAAATGGCATTCCAGCTGGCCTGGATCGCGGTTTCCAACTGCGATTCGGTCAGCGTGATGTTGTGCACCCTGCACTGCAGGGCCAGATGCATGACACTGTCCAGACTCAACACCTGGAGTGCCCGTATCGGTAAATCAATAAACAATCCTTGTTCAACGCCCTGTTCAAAAAATCGGTCCAGAGGCTCCCAGGCAGCCAGAATGACAGGATTGGTCTCCAATTCTGCCCCTAGCGGAGAGCTCTCGTACTGCAATTTGCACCGGATAGCGTTGGGTTCGTTAACAAAAATGGCATGAATATTGAGCCATAATTGGCGAAATTGTTGAAATGAAACTTTATCGATCGCTACATCTGCCATGACCATGGGGACACACTGCAAGATAGTGTGCTGATGCAGTTGCCGGATCAGATCATCCTTGTCACCGAAGTAGCGATAGATGGTGCCGGTGGCAACATTGGCCTTCTTGGCGACTTCTGCAATCGACAGACCATGAAAACCCCGTTCACCCAGCACCTCATGGGCCGCGTTGAAGATGCTCTCTTTTTTATCCAGAATCATCAGTGTGACTTTCGATTGAATGAACGTTCATTCATTCTAGATGGGCACAACATCAAGTCAAGACGGCAAGATGAACTGATGCGGGGATGTATGCCTTTTGTCAGGCTACAGGCAGGAATGTGGAAGAAAAACACACAGATTGCCTGAAAAAACAACGAACAGTCCTTCGGTGACAGAAAAGTGTAGACAAACCAGAAACCATAATTAATAATGCGCCCCGTTCGACAGCGTAGCGCCCGTAGCTCAGCTGGATAGAGCGCTGCCCTCCGGAGGCAGAGGTCACAGGTTCGAATCCTGTCGGGCGCACCATCAAAAGTGCGTCGGTTAAACGGGCGTTGTTGTGGAACAAAAACAGCTGTGGTGGCTGTAGCTCAGTTGGTAGAGTCCCGGATTGTGATTCCGGTTGTCGTGGGTTCGAGCCCCATCAGCCACCCCATTTTACAGCTTGTCAGGTACGCGAAGGTGGCGGAATTGGTAGACGCGCTAGCTTCAGGTGTTAGTGCCCCCCGGGTGTGAGGGTTCGAGTCCCTCTCTTCGCACCATACTTGCTGTATGACGAGGATGACCATAAGGTCGTCTTTGTTTTTTGAAGTAAACTATTTTGAAAGAAATAGCCTCGGTGATTAGCGCAGCCCGGTAGCGCATCTGGTTTGGGACCAGAGGGTCAAAGGTTCGAATCCTTTATCACCGACCACATTTAGAAAAACCTCGCTTCGGCGGGGTTTTTTGCATTCTGGTCTTTGCTGCGCGTGCGTTCTTTCCCTGTTACGTCTGTTTACACTCTATCCGGGCAGAACGCCCCGCCTTTCGGTTATGCTTCAGCCTCGAGTCACTGACAAACGGATGTCATCGGCCCATTTCAGGCATTTTCCATGAATAACAAAATTTCCTTTGCTTGCTCTCCCGCCTTGCTGGTTGCCTTGCTGCTGGGAGGTTGTACCATCAAACCGCCATCAACCGATGAAATTATGGACTCAATCGCTTCGAGACCGTCGGAAGATCGGGTGATCTCTCCCTTGCTGACCAGCGGCGGCTTTTGTGTCGCAGTATCCCGACAGAAGGTGTTGGCACAACCTTGCAGCGGAAAAGACGATCAACTGTTCGAGTGGGATCTGGGTGAGTTGCGCCTGCAGGATCTCTGTTTGCAAGCCAAAAACGACAGCGAAGTGATGCTGGCACCCTGTGACGGTCAGGCGCAGTGGGAGTGGCAGAAAGACAGGCTTTTCAACAGCAAGGTCTCTCGCTGCCTCGATGTGGCCGGGCGACGCCATACCCCCGGCACGCCACTGCGGCTGGCCGAATGCTACGGCGGAGCGAACCAGAGCTTCAGCTGGCAGCGGCCCAATCCCTGGCTGGAGACCCTGAAAAAACAAAGCCTCACATGGTGAGGCTTTGCTGATTCGAATGTCGGGCTGAAGAGGATCAGGCGGCGCTGACGCTCTCCAGCTCGAACAGCTTCTCCAGATAGACGGCGACGCCATCTTCATCGGAGGTGAGGGTCTGCTCGTACTCCGGCAGCGCCATTTTCAGGCGGTCATGGGCGTTACCCATGACGATGCCGCGCCCCACCATAGTCAGCATCTCGAAGTCGTTCATGCCATCGCCGAATGCGATCGCCTCCGACATGTCGAAACCGTTCTGCTCCAGCACGGCACGTACCGCATTGCCCTTGTGCACCCCGGCGTGCATCACTTCGAGGCAGTCCGGCAGGGAGAAAGTGACGTTGAGCTGATCGCCGTAGCGCTGGTTGAGGTGCGCCTCGATCTTCAGCAGCTTTTCGTGGTCGCCGATGTAGAACACCTTGTTGATCTGCTCTTTCGGTTCCTGTTTCAGGTCATCGACCAGACGGTAGGTGAACCCTGACTCGTCGTGGAACTGCAGCAGCCAGGGCAGCTCCTCTTCCACCACCCAATCATCACCCTGATAGACATTGAGGTGGATAGAGGGGTCGCGCTCCAGCGCAATCAGTTCGGCGGCGATTTCGGTCGGCAGCGGCTGGTTGAAAATGAGCTGATCCTGTTTGTCATGGACCACGGCGCCATTGGAGGTAATGAGGTAGATGTCCATCCCCAGCGCATCGCGGAAGCTGCGTACGTCAACGTGATGACGGCCGGTGGCGACCACGAATTTCACACCTTGTTCTACCAGGCGGTGCAGGGTATCCCGGGTACGGGGAGAGATCTGGTGCTGCTTGTTGAGCAGAGTGCCATCGAGATCGGATACAACTACCTTGAACATCATTACCTCGGCATCGATTGAAAACAGGGGCAGTTTACCTTAGCCCGCACTGTCACCCCATTTATTTAGGGTTACAAAAAATAGCCAGCTCAGAAGCGGGCGAAAAAGTCGACCATCGCGGTCAGGGCGGGCTGGCGCTTGTCATCGGATTCGATAAACAGTTCGTGCCAGGCACCCTCGATGCGCAGTGGTTTGCCCCCTTCGCACTTGGCAATGGTGCAGAAGCGATCCTGTGCGGCATTGTCCACCACGCTGTCGTTGCCAGCCTGCAGCACCAGCAGCGGCGTCTTGATGGCGCCCGCATCGGCGATGGCAGCATCGGCACCGGTGATCCCCTGATAAATCCAGTGGGCGGTAGCGCCACCCAGCTTGATCTGCGGGTGCTGTTCGTAGAGCTGGCGGAACGCCTGATAGCGGGACTGACTGTGAGTCAGCTCGTTGTCGGCAAAGCCGTGATCCTGATAGGTGCTCTGACCCGGCCCATAGGGTGGTTCGCCAAACCAACCGCCGACCGTGCCTATGGTGCTCGCCAATCCCTTGGCCAGCCACTTGGGCAGACCGCCGAGATTGATGCCCAGCATGGGGGAGGAGAGCACGGCCGCCTTGATATCATCGGGCCAGCGCTCCAGATAGCGGGCCGAGATGGCACCGCCCATGGAGTGGGCCAGCAGGAACAGCTTGGCAGGTTGGTCCGCCATGATTATCTGGTCGTGAAACTGCTTGAGATCGAGCACATAATCGTCGAATTGGTCGACATATCCCTTCTGCGGGTCATTCAGCATCCGGCCAGACATTCCCTGACCGCGATGGTCGATGAGATAGAGGCTGTAGCCCTGACGCCACAGATCCCACGTCAGCTCCTGATACTTGAGGTAGCTTTCGACCCGGCCATTGACGATGAGGATGGCGCGATCAACCTTCTCCTGCCGCAGCGCGGCATAGCGGATGGTCACCCCGTCCTTGCCCTTGAACTCCCCTTCAACCGCATGCTGGCGCCAGAAGTCGGGTAGGATTTGCTGGTAGAGGCTGGGTACATCGGCTTCGCTGGTGAGCTGATAGGTATTGGTCACGGCAAGGGCTCCGGCAGAAAACAGGGTCAGGGCCAACAGGGAAAGAGAGAGGGGTTTCATCAGGCACACTCCTGTTGCCAATGGTGATAAAGGGCAGCGATATCCTCCGAGCAGAGCAGCACCATGCAGGCTTGCAAGCGAGGCAGGGGCCAGTCCCACCACTGCATCTCTTGCAGCATGAGGATCTGCTCATCGCTGAAACGACGGCGGATCGGCTGAGCCGGGTTGCCGCCGACTATGGTGTAAGGGGCCACATCCCTGGTTACCACGGCGCGGGTGGCGATGACGGCGCCATCACCTATGGTGATGCCGGGCATGATCATCGCTTCCGAGCCGATCCAGACATCGTTGCCAATCCGGGTGTCTCCCTTGCGCAGAAAGCCGCTGCGGGCCCCTTCGCCAAAGGTGTCGGGATTGAACGGGAAGGTGGAAACCCAATCCAGCCGGTGGCCCTGATTGCCCGCCAGCACGAAGGTGGCGCCCGAGCCGATGGAGCAGAACTTGCCGATGATCAGCCGATCCACCTCGCCCCAGAGGCCGCTCTCCCAGGTGTCGCGGGTCGAGCCATCGCCGAGCAGGTAACGGACGCAGTGATCCTCGAACGGCTTGCCGTGGTAGTAGCCGGAGTAGTAGCTGTAGTCGCCGGCCTCTATGTTCGGGTTGGTCAGGTGATCCCGGATGATTTGCGATTCCAGCCAGCTGCCAAAAGGGTTCTCCATCACTCCTCCTGCGGATCGTCCTGCTCGCTCTGCTGCGCCCACCCTTTGCGGGTCAGCTGCATCCGTTGCCACCACTCTTCGTCCGCCAGAATTTCACCGGCCGGGCCGAGCTGGGGGTAGGGCATCTCTTTCTCTTTGCAGAGCTGGGCATAGATGGGATATCCACCCTCGAACAGGATGCTGTTCTGCTCCTCCGGAGTGAGCGGGCAGCCGCGCTGATAGCAACCGGCCAGCTCGCGCTGACGCTGCGCTTCGTAGAGGATGGCGGCAGCAGCCACCGAGACGTTGAGGGACTGCACCATGCCCACCATGGGGATGACGATATGGTGATCGGCCAGTGCCAGCGCCTCCTCACCGATGCCGTGTTTCTCCTGACCCACCAGAATGGCGGTCGGTTTGGTGTAGTCGATAGCGCGAAAATCGACGGAGCTGTCGGAGAGGTGGGTTGCCAGGATCTGCATGCCTGAAGCTTTCAGCTCGGCAACGGCTGTGCCGATATCCGGGTGCAGTTTTACATCCACCCAGTTCTGGCTGCCGCGGGCGGTGCCCTTGCGCTTGTGGATCCAGGTTTTGGGCCAGACGGCGTGTACCCGGTGGATGCCGATGGCATCGGCGGTACGCACGATGGCGGCCAGATTGTGAGGTTTGTGTACCTCTTCCATACAGACGGTCAAATCGAGCTGACGCTGGGCCAGCATGTCGGTGATGCGCTTGAAGCGTTCGGGGGTCATGGCTTGTCTCAATAAAAGCAGCAGGCGGCTTGCGCCGCCTGTGTTCAGTTCTTCTGTCGGCTCACCTTGAGCACGTTGGGCATGACGCGGATCTTGCGCATGATGTTGGCCAGGTGGATGCGGCTCTTGGTGGTGATGAGCAGGCTGACCTGATAGACCCGGCCATCCTTCTCTTCGGTGCTGATGGCGTGAATATTGGCGCCGGTGGCGGCAATCACGTTGGCCAGCTCGGCCAGCGCACCCTGATGGTTGACGATCTCGATGCTGATGCCGGTGCGGAACTCCTGTTCCTGCTCCTTGTCCACTTCCCACTGCACTGGCAAGTACTTGTCCGGCTCCTTGCTGTAGCCCTTGATGTTGCGGCAGGCTTCCTGATGGATCACCAGACCCTTGCCCGGGCTGATGTGGGCGATGATGGCATCTCCCGGGATCGGACGGCAGCAGTTGGCGAAGGTGACCAGCATGCCGTCGGCACCCTTGATCGGCATCTTCTTGCTGCTGGTTTTGGGCTGTTCTTCCGGCGGCAGTTCATCCCCCAGCATACGGCGCGCCACCATGACACTCATGGCGTTGCCGAGGCCCACATCGGCCAGCAGCCCCTGCAGGTTCTCGTGCTTGGTATCGGCCAGCACCTGTTTGATGCGAGGCTCGGGAATGTCTTCGATATTCTTGGCGCCCAGCGCATGGTTGAGCAGGCGACGACCCAGCACCACCGACTCTTCGGTGCGCAGGTTCTTGAGGAACTGGCGGATCTTGGAGCGCGCCTTGGTGGTCACTACGAAGTTGAGCCAGGCCGCGTTGGGACGGGCGCCCGGCGCCGTGATGATCTCTACCGTCTGGCCCGAGTGCAGCGGGCTGCTGAGCGGGTAGGGGTGGCGGTCGACCCGCGAACCGACGCAGGCGTGGCCGATATCGGTGTGCACCGTGTAGGCGAAGTCCACCGGTGTGGCGCCGGCGGGCAGCTCCATGATGCGCCCTTCGGGGGTGAAGACGTAGATTTCGTCGGGGAAGAGGTCGGTCTTGACCCCTTCGATAAATTCAAAGGAGCTGCCGGCGCTCTGCTGCAATTCCAGCAGGCTCTGCATCCAGCGCTGGGCGCGGATCTGGGCGGTAGTGCCCGAGCTGTCGCCATCCTGCTTGTAGGCCCAGTGGGCGGCAACCCCTTTATCGGCCATCTGATCCATGAACTCGGTGCGGATCTGCACCTCCACCGGCACACCGTGCGGCCCCACCAGCGAGGTGTGCAGCGACTGGTAACCGTTGGTCTTGGGGATGGCGATGTAATCCTTGAAGCGGCCGGGGCGCGGCTTGTAGAGGCTGTGCATCTGTCCCAGCACCCGGTAACAGGTATCTATGTCCTTCACCTTGACCCGAAAGGCGTAGATATCCATTACCTCATGAAATTGCAGCTCTTTTTTCTCCATCTTGTTGTAGATGGAGAAGAGGTTCTTCTCGCGGCCACTGACCTGATGTTCGATCCCAGCCTCACGCAGGCGCCCGCTGATTTCGCTCTGGATGGAGTCGATGATCTCGCGGCGATTGCCACGGGCGCGGCGCACCGATTCGCGCAACACGCGGGAGCGCATCGGATAGAGCGCCTCGAAGCCCAGCTCTTCCAGCTCGTTCTTCATGGTGTGAATACCGAGGCGGTTGGCGATGGGGGCGAAAATTTCGAGGGTTTCCCGGGCGATACGGCGGCGCTTGTCCGGTCGCAGGGAACCCAGGGTACGCATGTTGTGGGTGCGGTCGGCCAGCTTGATCAGAATGACCCGGATATCCTGGGTCATCGCCATCACCATCTTGCGGAAGTTCTCGGCCTGCGCCTCTTTGCGATCGCGAAACTTCAGCTTGTCGAGCTTGGAGACCCCGGCCACCAGTTCTGCAACCGCATTGCCGAATTGTTCGGCCAGATCGGCCTTGGTGACAGAGGTGTCTTCAATGACGTCGTGCAGCACGGCGGCCATCAGGGTTTCATGATCGAGGCGCATGTCACCCAGGATCCGGGCAACGGCAACAGGGTGGGTTATGTAGGGTTCGCCACTGGAACGCATCTGACCCTGGTGGGCATCACGGGCCACCACATAGGCTTGCTTGAGCTTCTCAACCTGCTCTGGCGGCAGGTAGGAACTGGCTATTTCTTTAAGGTTTTCAAATAAATACAAGACAGTCCCCGCAGCGGTGAAACGGCAATTCGTGGAATTGAGGGTATAGCCCTGAGTTTGCGAGGTTTTCGAGCGGTTGTAAATGGGGATGAACAGTCGGCACCCGGGCGGGTGCCAACCGGAAGAATAACTTAACCGCGGCCTTCGGCGATGGCAGCAACGGCAGCCAGCTCGGCGGCTTCCTGCTCTTGCTGTTCGTAGCGGTCCTGGGTGTCCATCACTTGATTGTTCACCAGACCCAGCTCGATCTCACGCAGGGCGATCACAGTCGGCTTGTCGTTCTCTTCGTCGACCAGGGGATCTTTGCCTTGTACCGCGATTTGACGAGCGCGGCGCGCGGCGACCAGCACCAGGTCAAAACGGTTACCTACCTGTTTTACAGCATCTTCTACAGTAACGCGTGCCATGCAGGACTCCAGTGTTTGGGCTTTCTGTATTTAGAAAAGCAGTGTTTAAAAATGACGCAAAAGTTTACTTGTTTTTGGCTTACTCTGCCAGTAGCTGTTGCAGCAAGTTTTTTTGAGCCTGTTGCTGGTGACGCATCTCCAGCCGTTGGCACTCAATAATGGACCTGAGCTGGAACAGCGCCTGCTCGAAGTCTTCGTTGATAATGACATAGTCATACTCGTCGTAGTGCACCATTTCGGCAATGGCTTTCGCCATCCGGCCGGCAATCACTTCGGCGCTGTCCTGACCGCGCCCAATCAGGCGGCGTTCCAGCTCTTCGCGGCTGGGGGGCAGGATGAAAATGGATTTGGTCGGCATCTGCTCGCGGATCTGGCGGGCACCTTGCCAGTCGATATCGAGGAATACGTCGATCCCCTTGGCCAGACAGGCTTCGATGGTGGCGCGGGAGGTGCCGTAGTAGTTGCCGAACACTTCGGCCCATTCTAGAAAATCACCACGCTCGATCAGCGCCTTGAACTCTTCCACCTGAACGAAGTGGTAGTGTACGCCGTGCTCTTCGCCCGGGCGGGTGGCGCGAGTGGTGTGGGAAACCGACAGCTGCATCTTGCCCGCAGCGTTATGTTGGGTCAGCAAGGCATTGAGCAGGCTGGATTTACCCGCGCCGCTCGGAGAAGAGATGATATAGAGAGTGCCTTGTTGCGCCATATTATTACCTTTAATCGAAACCGCTGTTTTGGTTGTAGCAGAGACTGCCGTCTTGTGCCCGAAAGGGAGACAGCCAAACGCAAAACGCGGAAAATTCTTGGATCAGGGGGATGTAAAGGCGGCGAATTTTACCAGAATGCGGCGAATAAAAAAACGGCCGGAATCATATTCCAGCCGATCAAAGTATTCGTAGCTTGCTGCGGGAGCGTAACCCACATCAGCCTGCATTGTGCCTTTGGCTGAGGGCAGAGGCTATCAGGTTATCCCTCCCTGATGGCTCGGAATTCCCGAGGTGCCCTGTCACTACGGCAGCTGACGATCGGCACAGAGGCGGTCGAAGGCGGCGATCACCTGCTCGCTGGTGATCTTTCGCATGGCCTCCGGGTCTTTGAGACGGGTGCGCCAGCTCAATTCGGCCAGCGGCTTGCCGGTCTCCTGCTCGACCAGCTCCTGATAGACGCTGACCACGTAGTCGCGGCACAGATATGGGCCGGTGCGTGCCGGATTGTGGTGGGCATAGAGGCCGATCACCGGCGTGCCCACTATGGTGGCCATATGGGTGGGGCCGGTATCGGGGGCCAGTACCAGACTCGCCTCGCTAATCAGCGCCAGCAGCTGCTTGAGGTTGGTCTGCCCCACCAGATCGACCGGCTTGCTCTGGCTGAGTTGCCGGATCTCGGCGGCCAGATCTCGCTCCAGCTTGGCCGGCCCGCCACAGAGATAGACCTGAAAGCCCTTGCTGGCGGCGTGATCCGCCAGCGCGGCATAGCCTGCGGCCGTCCAGTTTTTGAATGCCTTGCTGGCGGCGGCGCAGATCAGCAGGGTCGGTTTGCCGCCAATCTTCTCCTTTGCCCACGCCTGATGTTCGGCGCTGATGGGCAGTTGCCAGTCCGGGGTCAGATCCTGGATGCCGAGCTCTTTGGCGAAAGCGAGGAAACCGTCCAGCACATGGGGAGAGGCAGGCGAAGGCACCTTGTGGTTGGTGAACAGCCACTGGCCGTCGTTGGCCCGTTCCCGATCAAACCCGAGTTTGACCTTGGCCTTGATGCCGAGGGTCGCGATGCTGGCGCGCATGGCCGCCTGCAGATGGAGTAGGGCATCGAATTTGCGCCCCTTGAGGGTCTGCCAGAGATCGCGATAGCCGCGCCACCCCTTGCTCTTGTCGAAGGGGATCACCTCGACCCCGGGCAGATCGGCAAACAGGGTTGCTTCGATTTTGCCGGTGATCCAGGTGATGCGGGTTTGCGGCCACTCCCGCTGGATGACGCGCACCAGCGCCAGTGCGTGGCAGCAATCCCCGATGGCGGAGAGCCGCAGGATGCAGATGGAGGAGGGGGGCGTTTGAAATAGCGGCATGTTGTGGCGCACGGCTGGCAAAAAGGGTGGATGGCATTATGCAAACTCCCCTCTGGATTGTAAAATTGCGCACAATCGTCAGCCGGGATAGGCCGGGCCCTGCGCCATGACCTGTTTCTGCACGTCGTTGATTAAAGGCCACTATTGCGGGCATGCCAGAGCGGCAGCCTCATCGCCAATTGAAAAATTGCGATCCATGACCCACCGAGCGGGATCTCCACGATGCGAGTACAGACCGAACACAACCAGATCTGCTGGTATGCCGAAGGGGCCTTTCGCGACCCTTCTCCCCAGTTATTCGATCCTGCCTGGTGGCAGAACAACCGTCAGGTGGTGGGGACCTCCATCGGGCGGGGGGTGACCTGGTTCGTCAAGGATGAGTCCCGCCATCTGGTGCTGCGCCACTACTATCGCGGCGGCATGGTGGGCAAGGTGGTGCGGGATCGCTTCTGGTTCGAAGGGGTCGAGTCGAGCCGTGCCATGGCCGAATACACCCTGCTGGCCAAGCTGTGCGAGCTGGGGCTGCCGGTGCCGCGTCCGTTTGGTGCCCGCATGGTCAAACAGGGCCCATTCTATCGTGCCGATATCCTGATTGAGCGAATTCGCGGTGCCAAGGATATGGTGGCACTGCTCAAGCAGGGGCCGGTGGCGACCGAGATATGGCACAAGATAGGCCAGACGGTGCGCCAGCTGCACGATGCCGGGGTCTATCACGCCGATCTCAACAGCCACAACCTGCTGCTCGATAAAGAGGGCAAGGTGTGGGTGATCGATTTTGACAAGGGGGCGATCCGCTCCCCCGGCGAATGGCAGAAGGCCAATCTGGAACGCTTGCTCCGTTCATTCAATAAAGAGTCTCAACTGCACACCAGTTTCCACTTCGTACCGGAGAACTGGCAGACGTTGATGAACGGGTATCAGGGAAAAGCGCTCTGACCCTGTTGCTCGGCGTAAACGCCAATGTTACTTATTGAGCAGGTATTCAGATCCTGTTTCGAGGCGCCCCATGGAAATGCTCAAGACACCTTTGGTCGATGTGACTGCCCGGCTTGATCCGGGTCTGCTGTCTGATGCCATGGCGCTGCTGGAGGCGGGGATCTGGAGCTGGTCAGCTCAACATGGACTGCAGCGTGATCCCTCCTGCCTGCGCCTGTTGGGATTGGGAGAGTGCTGGCCGGATGATCTCGGCTGGCTGGATCGGGTTCATCCCGACGATGTTGCCCGGCTGGAAGATGCCCTGCTCGCCTGCCAGAGCGGCCGCAGCAGCGGTCTGCGCCTCGAATACCGCATTTTGCATCATCACGGTCACTACATCCGGCTGGAAGAGCGAATGCGTCGCGATGAGCGGGGGTATCTGCTGGGGGTGGTCCGTCACCTCGATCCTGCCGTGGTGCTGGTGGAGGAGCGACATGGCACCGATCCGCTGACCGGTCTGGAGAGCCGTGGCCGTTTCGAGCAACTGCTTGAAGAGCGGCTGGCGACCGAGAGCGGCACTTTCAGTCTGCTGCAGTTTTCGGTCGATCACATGGCCAAAATCCAGCAACTGTTTGGTGAAGCGGCTTGCGACGCCATGCTGGCCAAGCTGGCGCGTATCGTGCGTCACGAACTGCGGCGGGAAGATCCCTTCGCCCGCTGGGATGAGGACGGTTTTATCCTGATGCTCTCCCAGACCGAGCGGATGAGTGCGCTGGAGATCGCCGAGCGGCTGCGCCTCGAGATTGCCGATGCCAGCCTGCTGTCACAGCGGCCGGTCACCGTCAGCATCGGGCTGGTGCAGAGTCAGGCTGGCGAGCAGCTCGATCATCTGCTGGCCCGGCTGGCCAGCTGTCACGGTCAGGCCAGACGGGAGCACAACACCGTCGTCGGCTGAGTGCGGTCAGGGTTGGCCGCGCTTGTCACGCTGGCAGACCCAGAGCGAGGCCAGCATCAGCAGGCCGCCGATGGTCAGTCGGGTCAGGTCGGTATCCTTGCCCCAGAGCAGCAGATTGACCAGCAAGCCGGCCGGAATGAGCGCATTGTTCATGATGGCCAGCACCCCGCTGGTGACCAGCGTCGCCCCCTTGTTCCAGAGGAAGTAGCCGAGGCCGGAGGCACCCACCCCCAGCCAGAGCAGAATGCCCCACTGCAACCCTGACGTTGGGTATTGCGGCTTGCCCAGCAGCCACCAGGCGGGCAGTGCGATCACCAGCGCTCCCAGATAGAAGCAGCCGAACACCGCCAGTTGCGGCGGTTGCTCCGCCTCCCTTGCCAGCAGTACCTTGTAGCCCACTTGACCCAGGGCGAAACAGAGGTTGGCCCCCTGCACCACCAGAAATCCCAGCACATAACTTTCGGTCAGGCCGTCGAAGCGGATGACGGCAGCCCCGAGCACCGCCAGCAGGGCACCCCACAGATAAGTGGGCTTGAAGCGCCCTTCCAGCAAGTCGTGGAGCAGGGTGACGTAGATGGGGGTGAAGATGGTAAAGACCAGCACTTCCGGCACTGTCAGCAGCAGGAAGGAGTGGTAGTAGAAGAGATACATGATGCCGAGCTGGATGGCGCCCAGCGCCATCAGCTTGGCCGCCAGATCGGGGCGCAGCCAGCGGCGGCGCAGGAAGGGCAGAAACACCAGACTGGCGAGGGCGATGCGGGTCAGCACCGAGAAGTAGGCATCCACCTGGCCAGCGAGGTAGACCCCGATCAGGCTGAAGGAGAATGACCAGAGCAGGGTGACCCCTATCAAGTAGTTCATGTGTTTGATTTATCGTCAGTTGTCAATTTTAAGGGGGCTATGATGGCCGAGATGGAAGCGGCAATCCAGTGTTTATGGGGGCGATTGCCACAGGTCGGAGCATTTTCCTTTACCGCCAGCAATGGCGAGGGGTCGGCGACCGACTGGAATGGTCGGGGCGAGGGGCGTGTGCAGGTGACCGATCATCAGGGTGGCTGGCTCTTCAGCGAGCAGGGTCGCTACACCACGCCCCATGGAAGGGTGCTCGCCATGCATAACCGCTTCTGGTGGCAGCGCAGTGCGCGGGGGATCCGTCTCTCCCATCTGCGTTATGAGGAGCCGGTCGAACTGTTCGAGCTGCTGCCGCAGGGGGATGGCTGCTGGCTGACCGCCGAGCCCCATCTGTGCGGGGCGGATCACTACAGCGCCGAGCTGACCGAGATAGACGGCGGTTTTCTGCTGAGCTGGCAGATCACCGGGCCGCGCAAGAACGAGCGACTCAGCTATCGCTATTCGGTTTGAGTTTCAGATGGTTGTCGTTGGCTTTTTTGGCCAGTCAGTCTGATATATCAGGCTGACTGGTGGAATGTGTATCAGTCTGGCGAGCTCGGCTAAGTTTCCCGTGAAGGTGTTGCTCACACTCTATGTTGTCAGTAGCTCTGCAAAAGCGTTTATCAGCCTTATCAGGGCAAACGCTGCTACGGCAACGCATAGGTTTTCTAACGGACTATTGGTCGCCAAGGCATGAAGGGTATCGGATATGACAAGATGAGTACGCATGTAAATTACCTTAATGAGTCGGTTTTATTCCTAATACCCAGTTCTTTAAGGATTCACCGTTGGTGAGAAACCACTGTTAGATCAGCCCCCCATCAAAACAGTTGATAACAGGTAACGGTCTTCTCCTGATCTCGAACATAAAAAAACCGGCGCAGAGCGCCGGTAGCGGGGGACAAATCGGAGGTTTTTTAAAACAGTCCCAAAAACAGGAGAGATAGACTCTCGTCACACATTCAGAGATGGACTTCAGGCATTCAGGGCATAGCTCAGCATGGCTTGCAGCTTGCTATCGAAGAACCAGGGCAGCAGTACCATCAGCAGGCCCAGGATCCCGGCCAGCCGCTGGCGATACTGCCAGCCGGCAATCAGTACCAGACCACCGCACAGTGTGGTCAGGATGCCTGACATAGGGAGACCTCGCGCTGCATACGACGCTGTTGCGCCCACTGGTTCATGGCGACCGAGCCGAGGATCAGGGCCAGAGCAACACCTGTGGTGGGGTGGATCTGCTCGCCGAGGAACAGGGCACCCAGCATCACGCCGAACAGCGGCACCAGATAGTTGCTGAAGGAGGCGAACGTCGGGCCGGCCTTCTGGATCAGCGCCATGTAGAGGAAGTAGACCAGACCGGTACAGAGGGTACCCAGCACGGTAATCGCGCTCAGGGCCTGGGTGCTCGGCAGGGCCAGGCTGCTGAGGTCAACCATGAAGGGGGCGACCAGCAGCAACTGGATTGCCGAGGAGATCAGGATATTGCGGGCGACCACGACCGGATGGTCCTTGGCGAAGCGCTTGATCATCAGCAGGCCGATGGCGAAGCAGCTGGCACCCAGCAGGATGGCCATGGCACCGAGCAGACCGGCGTTCATGCCCTGGGAGAGTTTCGGCCAGAACAGGGTGAGCACACCGGCAAAGCCGATGATCACGGAAAGCAGACCGGCTTTGGTGATTCTTTCACCAGAAATAAACAGCGGTGCAGCCAGAATGGTCACAAACGGGATACAACCCATGACCACGGCGGCGATGGCGCTATCCACATACTGTTGGCCCCAGGCGACCATGATGAAGGGGATGGTGGCATCCAGCAGGGCGATCAGCATATAGGTACGCCACGGGGTGTGCTCACTCTTGAGCCGCATGAACAGGCAGAGCAGACCCAGGGTCAGGCTGCCGCACAGGGCACGACCGGCAGCCACCAGAATGGGGGGCAACTCGGCAACGGCCTGGTGCATGAAAATGAATTGGGAACCCCACAGCAGGCCAATGGCCAGCAATAACAGATAGCTACGCATTTGAATCTCCGATGTATTAAGCCAGCGCATTCTAGGCAATCTGTTACTATGGTAAAAATGAATTGTTGGCATTTAACTATGGCTAATATCGATGGATAGCTCGCTCGCCCGTCTCGACCTCAACCTGCTCGCCGTATTCGACATGCTGATGCAGGAGCGCAATGTCACCCGTGCCGCCGAACGGCTGCATCTCTCCCAGTCCACCGTCAGTCACGCCTTGGGGCGGCTGCGGGGGGCGCTGGATGACCCGCTGTTCGTGATGAGTCGGCGCGAGATGATGCCGACCGAGCGAGCCAAGGCGCTGGCTGGGCCGGTGCGCCAGGCGCTGGCGATGCTGGAGCAGGGATTGCGGCAGGCCAAAGGGTTTGATCCCACCACTGCGCGGCGGATTTTCCGTATCGCCACCCCGGGCTCGGTGGAGCATGGGTTGGTGCCGGTGCTGGTGGAGAGGCTCCATCGGCAGGCCCCTCACTGTCGGCTTGAGGTGTGCGAGCTGGCGGACAGCGACTACGAGCGGGAGTTGGAAAAGGGTGAGCTGGATCTGGTGATCGGTTTCGCCGGGGCGAATCATCTCTCACCCCGCTTGTGGCGGGAGGAGTGGTTCAACAACCCGCTGGTCTGCCTGTCGCCGCTCGGCAGCGAATTGCCCGATGTGCTGACTCCGGTCGAGCTGGTGAGCCGCCCCCACATCCACACCTCCAGCTGGGGTCACAGTCAGGCGATGGTGGAGCTCTGGCTGGCCCGTTTCGGGGTGGAGCGGGAGCTGGGCGTGCGGTTGCCGAGCTTTATGGCGGTGCCGCCACTGATGGCGACCGGCCGCTATCTGGTGGTGGTGCCCGAGATGATCGGGCGCCACTTCTGCCGCTACTACCCGCTGCGGATGCACCAGCTCGACCCCGCAATCCCCATCGTCTACCTGATGGCGGGGCACCCGCTCACCGCCCACGACGAGGCGATAGGCTGGTTCAAGAGCCTGTTGCACCAGCTGGTGTTCGACCTCTACGGCGACGATGCGCTCGGGACCCCCGCTCAGCGGATGTTGGCGAAGTAATCCAGCCCCATGGCGCTTTTCACCTCCGCCAATACCTCATCGGTGATGATGCGAGCCTGCTCGGTGCCTTGATAGAGCAGCTCCAGCAGCATCTTCTTGTCGGCGATGGCCGCGGCACGGCGCTCCCGCATCGGGGCGAGCAGGGTCTGCAGGCAGTCGTTGAGCACCTGTTTGCAGCGCATGTCCCCCAGTCCACCGCGTCGGTAGTGCGCCTTCATCTCGGCGACCAGCGCCTTGTCGGGGTGAAAGGCATCGAGATAGGCGAACACCGTATTGCCCTCCACCTGACCCGGATCGCTCACTTTGAGGTGGTTGGGGTCGGTATACATGGCGAACACCGCCTGTTTGACCTCTTCCGCCGACATGCCGAGCTCTATGGTGTTGCCGAGGGATTTGGACATCTTGGCCTTGCCGTCGATGCCGGGCAGGCGGCCGGTGTCACTCAGGATCGGTTGGCATTCGGTCAGCACCTCTTTGCCTACCAGAGAGTTGAAGCGGCGGACGATCTCGTTGGTCTGCTCCAGCATCGGCAGCTGATCTTCCCCGACCGGCACATGGCTGGCGCGAAAGGCGGTGATGTCGGCGGCCTGACTCACCGGATAGACCAGAAAACCGGCCGGCAGCGTGCGCTCGAACCCTTTCTGCTGGATCTCCGCCTTGACGGTGGGGTTGCGCTCCAGCCGCGCGACGCTGACCAGATTGAGGTAGTAGCAGGTGAGTTCGGCGAGGGCGGGCAGGGCGCTCTGCAAACAGAAGGTGGTCTTGGCCGGGTCGAGGCCGACCGCCAGATAGTCAGCCATCACCTCCAGCACGTTGTCTGTCACCTTGGCCGGGTTGTGGCCGTTGTCGGTCAGCGCCTGCAGGTCGGCGATCATCACGAATTGACGGTAGTGGTGCTGAGCTTCGACGCGCTGGCGCAGGGAGCCGACATAGTGGCCGATGTGCAGTTTGCCGGTGGGACGATCGCCAGTAAGGATTACGGGGTTGTGCATGTCACTCTCTCCAGTTGGGTGAGCCGGGAGGCGACAAAGGGATAAAAACAGTTGACCGCCTCTCGGCGGTCACGGTGTTTTCTTTGGGAAATCTTGAATGGAAACGCGGTGCCGCCTGTTTAGGAGCAGCACCACCAGTAGTTGTGATTGAATGCGGTCATGTTCATAGCAAATCAAACTACGCCGGTTTCATTACTTCTGCAAGGGGACGACCAGCAGATCGCAGGGCACCGTATTCATCAGCTGACGGGCGCTCGAGGTGAGCAGGCTCCAGAAGCTCTGGCGATGGCCGCACACCAGCAGGTCGATCTCGTACTCCTTGACCGCCTGATTGACCCGCTCGCTCAGATCGCCGCAGATCACCAGCTTCTTCTCGATGGGATAGTCCACCGAGGCCAGAAATGCCTCCAGCTTCTCTTTCGCTTCGGCGATCACCTGATCCTGCACGTTGTCGATGTCGATATCGATCATCTCGGTGTAGAGATCCTTGAGGTCCACATCGACATGGATAACCGACAGCTTGGCGCCGTTGGAGCGGGCTCTGTCCACCGCCTTGTCGATCACCTTGCGGTTATCTTCAGAGAGGTCGATCGCGGCCAGAATATGCTTGTAATAGGTTGTTCCACTCATGGGGGTTCTCCTTACCGATCCTTCAGTCCACTATACCAATCTCTGCTGAAACTAAAATGGTGCCTCAGGCACAGTTTTGGGATTTAAATGAGTTTAATGACGTGTGACACAGGGTCAGTCACTCAGTTATTAACCACTATTTGCCTATAAATTAAACAAGAGTTTGACGCCGGTCACACCCCTCGGCTTGCCGATCAGGGGGGAGAGGCATAGGATGGGCCCGTGCTTCGCAATGAACACAAAACAACAAAAAGCATCTGAATACCGCTTTGGGGAGCCACGTGCTCCCTTTTGTTTTTCTGCCTCAATTCCCGCGGCTTTTCTGACTGATAGCGATCCGGCATCAAGTTAATCTCCTTCGATTTGGTTATGCTGTAGCCAGTTTCTTTGGAGGCCTTCCCATGATCATTCATCCCCAGATTCAAGGTTGTGTTGCCCGCAACTGTCACCCCATCGGCTGTCGCGCCGCCGTGCAGCAGCAGATCGAACGGATCAAGGCCGCTGGCCCGTTCAACGGCCCCAAGCGGGTGCTGGTGCTGGGTGCCTCCTCCGGGTTTGGACTGGCGTCGCGCATTGCACTCGCCTTTGGTGCCGGTGCCGACACCATTGGTATCTCCTTCGAGCGCGGCCCTTCCGACAAAGGATTGGGCAGCGCCGGCTGGTACAACAACATCTGGTTTCGCAAGGAGGCGGAGCAGGAGGGGCGTATCGCCATCAACCTGATCGGTGATGCCTTCTCCGACGGCATGCGTCAGCAGGCCATCGACACCATCCGTCAGCAGCTGGGGCAGGTGGATCTGGTGATCTATTCGATGGCGAGCGGCATCCGGGTGCTGCCCGACGGCACGCAGGTGCGCTCCGTGCTCAAGACCACCGGCCAGCCATTCAGCGGCTGGGGGCTGGATCTGGAGCGCGATACTCTGGTGCAGCAGTCGCTGGCGCCTGCCACGCCGGAGGAGATCCGCGATACCGTCACCGTGATGGGGGGCGAGGATTGGCAGCTCTGGATGCAGGCGTTGCAGCAGGCCGATTGTCTGGCCCCCGGTGCCCAAACCGTCGCTTACTCCTATATCGGCCCCGAATCCACCTATCCCCTCTATCGGGATGGCACCATCGGTTATGCCAAGGAGCATCTGCACGCCACCGCCGAGACCATCAACCTGCAGCTGGCCGAGATTGGTGGCCATGCCTGGGTGTCAGTCTGCAAGGCGTTGGTAACCAAGGCGAGCGCCTATATTCCGGTGTTGCCGGTCTATCTGGGCCTGCTGATGGGGGTGATGAAGGAGCGCGGTGTGCACGAAGGCTGCATCGAGCAGATGCAGCGACTGTTTGCCGCCAAGATGTACGGGCCCAATGGGGTGGTGGCCGATGGCAACCGGCTGATCCGAATGGATGACCACGAGCTGGACTCGGCCATTCAGGCCGCCGTCTCGGCGCTCTGGCCCAAGGTGACGCCGGACAATTTCCACGCGCTGGGGGACTTTGCCGGGCTGCGGCAGGATTTCATGCAGCTCAACGGCTTCGAGCTGCCGGGCGTAGATTATGCTGCGCCCGTGGATGTCGCCTCCCTTGGGGAGCTGACCCCCTGAGCTGAAAGAAACGGGATCTCCCTCTCGTTGGCGGGTTGATTCGCGGCGGGAGTGTGGCGACAATCGATACCAAATCACTGAGGAGAAACAAGATGCTGGCCCAAGCCATGATTGAGAAGTTGAACGAGCAGATTAACCTGGAGTTCTACTCCTCCAATCTCTATCTGCAGATGAGCGCCTGGTGCGAAGACAAGGGCTTTGAAGGGGCGGCGACCTTCCTGCGTCAGCACGCGGTCGAGGAGCGCCAGCACATGGAGCGTCTGTTCACCTATGTGAGCGAGACCGGCGCCATGCCCAAGCTGGGTGCCATCGATGCCCCTCCCCACGAGTTCAAGTCGCTGGGCGACGTGTTCCGTACCACCCTGGAGCACGAGTACCACATCACCAAGTGCATCAATGGTCTGGCCCACGTAGCCTTCACCACTCAGGACTACTCCACTTTCAACTTCCTGCAGTGGTATGTGGCCGAGCAGCATGAAGAGGAGAAGTTGTTCAAGAGCATCGTCGACCGTCTGGGTCTGGTGGGTGAAGATGGCAAAGGCCTCTACTTCATCGACAAGGAGCTGGCCGAACTGGCCAAGGGCGCCCCTGCCAGCATCATGGACAGCAACGCCTGATAGTCGTGGACACTTAGTGTTCAGCCAGTACAATAACGGCCCTTTTAAGGGCCGTTGTTTATTCTGGTGGGCAGCCACTATGGTTCTGTTCCGCCAGAGGCAATCTCGGTTCTGGCCAGGTGCCGTTTCTATTTTGATAAGTGAGTGATGATGAAGCAGGTCGATGTGGTGGTGATCGGGGCCGGTGCGGCCGGATTGATGTGTGCGGCGCAGGCGGGCTACCGTGGCCGCTCCGTGCTGGTGCTCGACAACGCCAAGAAGCCGGGCCGCAAAATCCTCATCAGTGGCGGTGGCCGCTGCAACTTCACCAACCATCAGGCGGGCGCTCACGCCTACCTGTCGGAGAATCCCCACTTCAGCAAGTCGGCGCTGGCCCGCTACACCCAGCAGGACTTTATCGATCTGGTGGATCGCCACGGGGTCAGCTATCACGAACGCACCCTGGGGCAGCTGTTTTGTCTCGAGAGCGCCAAGGATATCGTCGATGTGTTGCTCACCGAGTGCGACTGGGCCGGGGTGACCCTGCAGTTCCAGACCGAAATCCTCACCGTCAGCAAGCAGGACGAAGGCTTTGTGTTGACCACCAGCAAGGGTGAGATCGGCTGCCACTCGCTGGTGGTGGCGACCGGCGGTCTCTCCATGCCCAAGCTGGGCGCGACTCCGTATGGCTTCAAGCTGGCGGAGCAGTTCGGTCTCAAGGTGCTGCCGACCCGCGCAGGTCTGGTGCCCTTTACCCTCCATCAGGCAGAGAAAGAGGCGTTCGCCGATCTGGCGGGCATCAGCCTGCCGGTGGCGGTGACCGCCGAGGATGGCACCTGCTTCAAGGAGGCGATGCTGTTCACCCATCGCGGCCTCTCCGGTCCCGTCATCCTGCAGATCTCCTCCTACTGGCATGCCGGCGAGAAGATCCACATCAACCTGCTGCCGGAGCTGGATATTCCGGCCGCCCTGCGCGAGTGGGCGCAAGCGCACCCCGCGCAGGAGCTGAAAACCGTGCTGGGGCGCGAGCTGCCCAAGCGTTTCGTCGACAAGCAGGTGGAGCTGGGGCAGCTGGTCAGCAAGCCGATGCGTCAGTACAACGAGCGGGAACTTGAGGCGATCACCAACCTGCTGGGTGACTGGCAGATCCTGCCCAACGGCACCGAGGGGTATCGCACCGCCGAAGTGACCCTGGGCGGCGTCGATACCAACGAGCTCTCCTCCAAGACCATGGAGGCGCGCAAGGTGCCCGGCCTCTACTTCATTGGCGAGGTGGTGGATGTGACCGGCTGGCTTGGCGGTTACAACTTCCAGTGGGCCTGGTCTTCCGGCTGGGTGGCCGGTCAGTACTGCTAATTCGGACATATCCCCTGTTGGAGAGCCCAAGAGAACATTATGTATAAGTGTGGTTCTTCATTGCCGACATACTGGAGGTCGAGTATGTCGGCCTGGGGCTGTGCCTACAGTTATCTGTTCATGATTACGTGTTACCGCATTCCCTAGAAAATTCCTGTAAGGTATATAAAATCATATACAATGTAGTTCAACAGAACGTTGAGATTAAATAAAATCATGACAAAGCAATATAAGTATAACGACACGTTCACATTTGAACCTGAGACATACAGAATTATTCTTGACGAGAAAGAAATAAAGCTCAGTCAAAAAGAAACCGTATTGCTGGAAGTGCTTTGTGATAATAGTCTGCGAGTTGTTGAAAGAAAAAAAATACTTGATGATATTTGGGGTGAAACAGAAAGCAGGGATATTAGTCTCAACAAAACAATTCTTCTACTACGTAGGAAGTTTGAGTCTATCGGGATTTTCAATTCCATAGAAACAATTCCTCGTGTGGGTTACATTTTCAAGTTGGAGGTTGAACTTGGTCATGGTGATGAATTGTCACACCGTACGGAGGTGATCACAAAGACTGAGGAATCCGATGATGTTGATGCAAACGAGGAACAAAGACTCTTTGATCGCGGTCGACTTGATAAATATATATTAATGTTCTTTGTTTTTATTGTTACTATCATTTCAGCTATTACATCATATTATATTTTGACAGAAAAAGATGAGATTTCATTAGAATTTAGAAAGCTTGAAAAGATAAAGGAATTAGCAACACCAAGTGTTAATCGTATTGTTATGTATACAGAGGATATTCGTTCCCCTGACGAGTATAAATATATTGAAAAGTTGATAAAAAAAGACCGAAACTTTTATGCTCTTGCATCAAAAGATGCATTCTCATATTTGGACTTTAATATAAAAGATAATATAGTTTGGCAAAAAACATTTTTAATGGATAAGCGGCTGGACATAAAGAAACAGCTGGAATGCATTGCTCAGAATATTAATCTTGAAGCTGTTTCACCGATCAATGTACACGATATTCCTGGGATGGGCTTTGTGCGTTTGAGATTCTATCGCCCATGCCAGATTAAAGCAGACTATATCGGTTATATGTTGATCAAAACTACCGGCATTGATAATGATAATGTTGAACAAGCCGCATGGGCTCAAGATTTGATGTTTAACGATGCAAAGCAAAACATGGTGTTTGAAATAAAAAAGATTTCTCGCGTGCATTTTTATGAGAATGGTTTGAGACATCTTGAGAATAAGTCATTGAAGGTCAAATCGATACAGCAAGATATTTTGCAAGTCGATCCTCAAATTTATACCATTTTTGATCAATTTACACAGGATGATGCTTATTTGCGCACAATTAAGATAAAAAATGAGATTGTTCATGTAACCAGTCTTTTTGGTGGGGTTTTATTTTATACAAAAGTATTCAATGGTAAAAATAGTTAGTGCTTTAAGAAAGTTGAGAGTCTCATAAATATGGATGATTACTTGTCGCCAGATAGAGAAATGACTGATACATTGTTTTGTAAATAGAATTATCGGTAATGAGATGTTAATAAAGTCAGAATAAGAATGCTTGTTTTGATATGGAGTTATAAGTAAAAGCTAATATATAAAGCGTATGTGTCAAGTTACAATCTGATATCAGCGTCAAAGTGATATCAAATTATAACTTAACCTTTACTTTATATGTAACGAGCCGAAGCAGCACTTCCAAATTTTCTGGGCATTTAATCTACCGTAAATACAATTATTCCCGCACCTCGATGTAAACCTAGAGTATTCACGCCTGAAAATAGGCATTTAGCGATCACTTTTTTCCGCATTCCATATTGCACTGTTAACTTATGAGGTTTATTTGGACCAGAACCTAAATCAAGATTACAATAACCTCCACCATCTAAAACCAATTGACCTTTTTCATCGGTTAATTTAATTGTGCCTGAGGTTGTATTCGTACACTCTAAGTAACTTTCTGCACTTGCAGACATATTTTTAAATTCGCTTGCTGTACCTTTTGCATTTATGGAAATGTTAGGGCCAAATTTACAACTCTCAGCTGGTTTATAACCTGATACGCAATTTGATATTGGTCCAGGATATGAGGCTGATTGTACTGTATCTCTTCCATAAAAAAGACATAAATCAGGGCCTGATTTAAGTCTACGACTACCGATAGTATCATATAAGGGTCTCTGAAGTACGCCATTATTTCGCCAGCAAGAAATAACCTTTCCTAACGTTTTATTTTCATTGGAATTTACACAGCTTCGCCATGACTCTGAGTTAATGCCACCGGCATCATATGATTTATACCCATCAAGTTGTTTGTTTGGCCATGACCTTTCAACTAACCAAGCTAATATGGAACAATCACCCCATTTCTTACCAGCACATAAATTAGGCGTGAGATCATTATTATCTCCCCCAATAATTACCGCTTTCATATATGGATCGCCTTTCGTTGTAAGTCCTGGAGCTTCGGTTAAAGAAATAGAAAGGCTAGATGCATAGGTATTTGTTATGCCAAGTAAAAAAACAAACATAACATTTGTTATGAAGCACAAAAAGTAACCAAGGTGTTTTTTAAAATCACTGGTGCTAAATACACCTCGTATTATTTCGAAAAAAAAGACCATATAACCTCAGTATCACATAAATATTAATAAGGTGCTAAAAATTGCTATTAAGAGAGCATGGAGCATGATGCTTAACTTAAGTTTAAGACTTATCCACCACCACATGTAGAAATTTAGTAAGCCACGGGTGTTCGTCGAAAATCTCGAGAAGGAACACTGTGGATTCTAATTTTAACTCAGCATCTTTACTCATACTCTAGCTTGAAGTTGGCACTTGTACTAAACGTACCTGATACCAAGCCCGTTTGTCCCGATGGTAGCAATTGCACATAGGTAGCGAAGGTCAGTACGTTGTCACCAGCAGTTAACATCAATTCACGGCTTGCTTTGTTGAGGGGTAATGCCTTTCCCTGATGCTCCAGTCCGATGGCAATCCCTTTGGCGATACTGTCCCCCATCAGCGCCAGCAAGTCCGGATTGTCTGGCGCTCCTTGACCACTGAATGTCACCTTCACACCCTTGGAGATATCGGGGTCACACTCTTCAAGATGAAGCTGAAACTCTCTACTTGGTGTGCGTTTGTCCCTCAATAACTCTTTGTTCACGATATTGCCAAAGTTGACGGTGATGGTTTCATCACCGGGGCGCAGCGAACAGGCTTGATTGACTACCTCTGCGACGACATTAATCATCAAGCTATCACTCCCCGCCTGAGCTTGAGACGGGATAAGCACGCTCTGAAAAGTGATCAATATGAACCACAGGTAACGAACCCTGGAGTAGGCCGCGCGCGGAGAAGAAGAGCCTAGCGACATATTTATCTCTCTATTTTGCATCTTGAGCGGGCAACAAATGGCAGGTCCCGGTGCAGCGGTAGCTCAGGGTTCGACGGCCGCCGTAGTCATCCACATAGGTAAAAGTGGGTTGCTGGCCAAGCTGGGCCACACCAAGATTGACCATGGCACTGCTATTGGGGGCAATCATGACTGGCTCAAATCCCGTAGTACTACCCGCATTGAGTGTGCGGGCCCCATCCACAATGGAGATGTAGTAAGGGGTCGGATTGGTCAACTGGTATTTTCCTCCTACCGCTTGCAGGGTAACTTTTTCTTGCCACGGCGCTTGGTTGCTGCCCGGCTCAACCAGCAGAGTTGCGGGGCGGTAGAAGAACTTGATCCGGGTTTGCAGTGCAAGCTGCAGGGTGTTTGGCTTGTCGCTGCGAGGGGGAATCTCCCGCAAGTTGAAGTAGAACAAACTCTCTTTATCCTGGGGCAGCAGAGCGACAGCAGGTAATGCTTGCACCTTGACCAGGCTCTCCATACCCGGCTCCAGCCGCTGAACTGGTGGCAACAGGGTGAACGGACTATTTATCTTGTTGCCATTGGCATCTTCCAGCCAGGCCTGGGCCAGGTAAGGCAGTGTTTTGTTGTTATTGTGGATCGTCAGGCTCATTGAATTGGCTCCCGCCGGGTAGATCACCCGGGTACGATCCAATGAGACGGCAGCCTGAACCTGGCTAGCCATCATGGTTAGCAATAGAGGCAGAGTGAACAACAGTTTCTTGGTCATATCGGTTTATCTCAATCTGGTTATACAAAATCGATTACTGACAAGTCAGTCTCGCCGTCGTGTTGACTTCTGGTAGCGGTGATGGCAAATAAAAGCGGCAATGCTGCTCGCTGCCCCAGCGAGCCTCCACAGGACTTCCTTCATGCAGGCCTGCGAGATAGGCCATGCCATCATCACCGACCATCCCCAATTGTTGCCCCTTGTCATTGACGACTTCAGCGGCGAATGGAACTGGGCTGCCATCTGTTTTGACCAGTTCAAGCATGCGCTTGCCGCCCGACAACATATCGAAATGACGATAACCGATAGCTCCTTCGGTCAGGGTCCCCATGGAAATAGGTGTCCCAATAGGCTCAACATCATCACCCAATTGATCGATGTCGATGCTGGTTCGTTGACGATAGTAGCTGGATATATCGGCTACAACCGCCTTGCCATTTTGATTCGTGAAGGTGACTGGCCCGCCGGTGTGTACAGGCACACCGCTGGCCCCGTCAGTATCTACCATGATACGACTGCCCCCCATCATGCCTACCCGGTGCATGGCAATCCCCTCTTTGGTCGCAGTAATTCCGCCATTGATGGAGAGCCCTGCGGCTGTTGAACTACCTGCCTGGTGACTAACGTTGGCCATCAGGGTGGTTTTGTCGCCAGTGTGGGTATAGAAACCGCTGGCGCTTTCACCTGCTGGCGAGGTTGAGGCCGTGACTGAGTAACTGTTACGGTCATCCACCCGGTTGAAGAGGCTGATATTGTTGGTGGTTTTGCCCCCCATGGTTGAGGCGCTGTAACTCACATGTTTGTTCAGCCCAAAGGGAATCGACAGTGTGAAGTACATGCCATTATCAGTCTGACGGCCCTGCTCGTTGTGATAGGTGGTGAGCGAGGTCGCCAGGCTACGCCACTCCATTACATCAAAATAGTGAGACAGAGAGAGGCTGATACGCTCACTATCTGTCTGGGACCAGTAAGACTGATGGGTGTAATCGATATATGCTCCCAGCTGAGCTGCTTTGAATTGCTTGCTTAGCCTCACGTTATACAGTTCTCTGGAGCCGCCCCTGTATGGTTGGCCAATCTTGCGGGCGGCCATAAAGTCATTCATGTTCATAAAATCCCGCTCCGAGAAGCGGTAACCGGCAAACGCCACTTGGCTGTCATACTCTTCGAAGTTCTTTGAATAGTTGATTCGATAAGAGCTGCCAGTTTTTGAGCCCTCTGCCAACTGGGCACGAGATTCAGTGATATCGAAAGAGATAGCACCTAATTGCAGCAAATCACGTCCAACCCCGACAGAGAGTGCATCGTAACCCTCACTGAGCAGAGCCCCTCCCAACAGTGACCATCCATTGCTCACGCCCCAAGAGAATTCACTGCTGGCAAAGGCCGGTCCATCCAAGCGATGGGGTTGACTGCTGATCTTGCCACTATTGAACTTGTAGCGTATCGAGCCTGGTCGGGAGAGATAGGGGATGCGAGCGGTGTTGACCTGAAAAGTCTGCACCGATCCATCCTGCTCCTCTACTCTGACATCCAGGGTGCCGCTGACTGCGCTGCTCAAATCCTGAATACGAAATGGCCCGGAAGCCACCTGCGTTTCATAAATAACGCGCCCTTGCTGACTAATCACTACCTTGGCGTTGGTCTTGGCAATACCTACCACTTCCGGGGCGTAGCCACGCAAGTCGGGGGGTAACATGTTGTCATCGTTAACTACAGAGGCGCCTGTATACAGAAAGCTATCGAACATGGAGTTATCCAGATCGAGTTCGCCCATCGTCAACTTGGTGCTGAGTTCGGGTAAGGCGCGATAGGCATACACACGACTGACATCCAGCTCACTTTGGGAGCCTGCTTGCTCTTTGTTACGCTCATAACGACCCTGCCAGTCAGCCCGCAGCCGCCAGGCCCCCATATTGACACCAGCCACACCATAGGCACTGACATTGGTTGTGTCACCATTACCATGGGTCGAATGGTTCTCTTGAAGATTGATGCCATAATCGAGCAGGGCACCATTGACCCCTTCATCCCAACGTGACGGGGGATCCCAGGAGTCACTCACATAATCCCGATATGCTTGAGGGACAGAAATGAGAAGCGTGTCTTTGCTGATATCGCCCTTGATCACTATTCCTTCGAGTACGTCAGGATTAAGGCAAGAGCCCCTCTTCCCACTAGTCAGTAGGCGTTCCAGATCGTGCTTTTTAAGGCCCAATTCATTGGCCAGCGCAACGGTCAAACACAGCTGTGAGCTGTTGCTGGAGGTTGCTTGAAACTTGACGTTACGCTCGCCAATAAAGGCATCGTTTACCACCATTTGCATGGTGTATTCACCGGGTACAATATAACCCGCCTGTTTAAAAGCACCTGATTCAATGCTTTCTTTATCTTTAACATCCAACAGGTCAGTATTGAACTCAATATCACCTGCGTGAGAACTTTTTGCCACACTCATAAAAATGAAAAAAATGGCCAACGATAATAAAAATTGTTTCATAGATTTCAATTTATAAGGTAAACAAAAGGAAACGCGCCTCCCTGCGCGTAATTACTGGATAAATGTTTGATTAAATTTAAATATTTACTGGTAGGTCATGATAAAGTCAGTGGTTGCACTAAATTCACCCGGGATTGCTTTTCCGCCGTCACCCGCTTTGATATTGCTTACCAACTTGGCACCAAATTTCAGGTGGTTGTCACCCTCAACCAGAGTGGCAGCCTTGGTCGGGGTGCCCAAAACAACTTCAGAACCATCCAGTTGGCTAATCATGGCGATAGCCGCACCTTTTGCGAAACCATTAATAGCTAAATGTTTTTTCTCAGTATCATCAGGAATGCCGTTGAAGGTAATCGCGGCAGTTTTGGCGGTATCAAGAGAGCAGCCTTCAAGATGAATATCGAACGGACGCAGAGGACCCTCACCTTGATGCTCGAGTACACTGTTGGAGATTTGTCCCATATTTATGGTTTGATCTACGCTTTCCGGGGCGATAGAGCAGGGGGCATCTACAATTGCACCAATAAATTTGATCACGCCATGGCCTTGATCAGTTGCTGCTGGAGTTGCACTATTTTCAGCATAACTGGCGCCAGAGAATACAGCTAGTAATACAGAAGCTACAATAGCCTTTTTCATATTTTACCCTTTTAATCTGAATTGAGAGTTTCATTCTTGACAAGACTAAGGTTGTCAAAAATGAAACAAGTTTTGAGAAAGCAACAAATTTTTATTAGAAGATTTATTGTTGTGTCATGTCATCAGAGACATGTTGATGACTGATTTCGGTGGCTATTTAATCACCGGGGGCAGTGGTTTTCAAAATATCTAAAAATACAAAAAAATACCAATAAAAACAAAGTCTTATGATTTCTTTGTGATGTTGAAAAGGAGGGGTGGAAGTCATGGTGTTTTATGTAATTTAATATATTTTGTTTTTTGGTGTATTGTTTCTACCCCTTTAGGGTTGGCATGCAAAGTACCTGGAGATTCATGATGGTGACTGGCATGTTGGTTTGAACTTGTGATTTTTTTTGATAAAGCGAGGAAAATAACAACTTATTTGCACAGATATATTTTATGTTGTTTTTAGATCTTTTATATTAAATTGCTTTCTGAAGTCGGTCACTCATTTAAATTGGTGGTGTTTAGTAAGCGTATAGCAATCAGGGTGATTAAAAATTCAGTGGGTTTTATTTTTACTGGTGCGTGCATCACGCCTATCATTTTATAGGCGGTAAATGATGTTTTTTTCTCCAAAAAGTTAGCTTGGTATCAAGGATACCAATCTCACAGATAGCAAAATAAAGTGGCAAGTCTTCAATGATGAGTAGAGAAATTAAGATTGTCTACTTGAGTAGACTATTTCCTATGTTAAATAAATCATCAATGATTTTTGAAAGGATGTTTTTGAGGCTGGGATTCAGAGATGGCTTTTGAATATATTCAGTTTTGCACTGTACAGGTAATTATCTCTAAAAGTATGGTTGATAGAGGATTTTGTTGTGCGTGGAGCTTGGATGACGGATGCCATTACATTAACCGTGAGCTGTTTTTTTAGCTGGCAAGTTAGTAGCCAGTAACTTGTGCTGACTCGTTATCCATAGACATGGTTTCGTTTTATTCGTACGGTTAGGCCACTTTCATCCTGTTTCGAAATCAGTACATTGCCAGCAAATAGGATATGATCCGGAGTACTCTTGGTTGATGCAGGAATACATTTGTGCTTGAAAATCAGATGATGCTGCTGGCGGTGTTCGAACGGGCGGCGCTGATGCTGATGACCCTCTTCTTCCTGACCCGCACCCGGCCGTTCCAGCGGCTGTTCCAGAAGCGGGATCACACCCCGGCGGAGCTGGTGCTGGTGGCCTCCATCTTCGGCCTGTTTGCGGTGTTCAGTACCTACACCGGCATTCCGGTGGAGGGGGCGCTGATCAACGTGCGGATCATCGCCATCATCTCGGGCGGCATCCTGTTCGGCCCCTGGGTCGGCATTCCGGCCGGGGTCATCTCCGGCCTGCATCGCTATCTCATCGACATGGATGGCCACACCTCCATCCCTTGTCTTATCGCCAGCATCATTGCCGGTCTGCTCGCCACCTGGCTGCACCTGCGCTGTCGCAAGTCGCGGCTCTGGCTCTACGGCATTCTGGCGGGGATGCTATGCGAAGGGCTGACCATGCTGCTGATCTGGCTGCTGACCGAGCCCCATGAAGTCGGGGTGGAGATCGTCAACCATATCGCCTATCCGATGATCGCCGGGGCGCTCTGCATCGGCCTCATCATCAAGCTGGTGCAGGATCTGGATGACGAGAAGGAGCTGATTGCCGCCAAGCAGGCCAAGCTGGCGCTCGATATCGCCAACAAGACGCTGCCCTTCTTCCAGAACATCGATCGCCACTCCCTCAGTCAGGTGTGCGATGTGATCCGGCGCGACATCAGCGCCGATGCGGTGGCCATCACAGATACCCATGACGTGCTGGCCTATGTCGGGGTGGGCAAGGACTATTACGAGCTGGATGAGCACCACGCCATCAGCGGCATGACCCAGCAGGCGGTGCTGCTCGACCAGATCATCATCAACAACGATCTGCGCCAGTATCACCTCTCCGATTTCCACTCGGTCATCATTATTCCGCTGCGGGAGAACGGCTCGGTGAGCGGCACCCTCAAGATCTACTACCGCCGCACCCACAGCATCACCAGCTCCCTGCGGGAGATGGCGGTGGGCCTCTCCCAGCTCATCTCCACCCAGATGGAGGTGTCGCGCATCGAGCAGCTCAAGGAGATGACCCGCAAGGCGGAGTTCACCGCGCTGCAGAGCAAGATCAACCCGCACTTCCTGTTCAATGCCCTCAACGCCATCTCGTCGCTGATCCGCATCCGGCCCCAGCAGGCGCGCCAGCTGATCGCCAATCTGGCGGATTATCTGCGCTACAACCTCAACAAGGGGGATGAACTGATCGACATTCAGGAGGAGCTGCAGCAGGTGCGTGACTACGTGGCCATCGAGCAGGCCCGCTTCGGCGACAAGCTGGAGGTGGTGTTCGAGGTGGACGATGTGCACATTCAGGTGCCGAGCCTGCTGTTGCAGCCGCTGGTGGAAAACGCCATCCTGCACGGCATCCAGCCCCGCAGCGCGCCGGGTCGGGTCACCATCGAGGTGAAACAGCTGGCGGGGGGCATCCGGGTTGCGGTGCGGGATACCGGTTATGGCATCAGTCAGGCGGTGATCGACGGGGTGGCCGCCGGGCGGGTGGAGAGCCGCAGCATCGGCCTGATGAACGTGCATCAGCGGGTCAAGCTGCTCTATGGCGACGGCCTGCATCTCAAGCGGCTGGAACCGGGTACCGAGGTGAGTTTCTATCTGCCGGATCAGGAGTCGATGCCATGCTGAGTGCCATCATGGTTGAGGATAAGTGTGTGCCGCGAGAGGTGTTGTCATGCTGAAAGCCATTATTGTCGAAGATGAGTATCTGGCCCGCGAGGAGTTGATCTATCTGGTGAATCAGCACAGCACCATCGAGATAGTGGCGAGCTTCGAGGATGGGCTGGAGGCGTTCAAATACCTGCAGGATCACGAGGTGGATGTGGTGTTTCTGGATATCCAGATCCCCTCCATCGATGGCCTGCTGCTGGCCAAGAACCTGCACAAGTCGAGCCATCCGCCCCACATCGTCTTTGTCACCGCCTACAAGGAGTTTGCGGTGGAAGCGTTCGAGCTGGAGGCGTTCGACTATATCCTCAAGCCCTACAACGAGCCGCGCCTCATCAATCTGCTGCAAAAGCTAGAGCATGCGGGCAAGTCGCAGCCAGCCACCACGGGGGAGGCGAGCGGCGAGGGGAACAGCCCGCACAATCGCACCGTCAATCTGGTGAAGGGGGAGCGCATCATCGTCACCCCCTGCGAGCAGATCTACTACGCCGAGGCCGACGAGAAGCTCACCTATGTCTACACCCGTGATGACCGCTACGTGATGACCATGACCATCAGCGAGTTTGTCAGCCGCCTGCCTGCCGAGGGGTTCTTCCGTTGCCACCGCTCCTACTGCGTCAACATCAACAAGATCCGCGAAATAGTCCCCTGGTTTAACAGCACCTATCTCATCCGGCTCCATGATCTGCCGTTCGAGGTACCGGTCAGTCGCAGCAACATCAAGGCGTTCCGTCAGCTGATGCGGCTCTGATTGTCATTCATTCCCGCCGATCTGCATTTCATGCCTTAATCGATCGGCGCGAACTGCGTCTTGCCTATAGTGGCCTCAATTTCCTTAAGGCCATCGACCGAGACGCATCATGACCAAAGAGATGAACCGCACCCGGTACCTGACACTGATCGGTACCATCATCACCCAGTTCGCACTGGGTTCTGTCTACACCTGGAGCCTGTTCAACGCCCAGCTCTCCGACAAGCTGGACGAGCCGGTGAGTCAGGTGGCTTTCGCCTTCGGCCTGCTCAGCCTGTCGCTGGCAGTCGCCTCCTCCATGGCGGGCAAGCTGCAGGAGCGATTCGGTGTGCGCAACGTGACCCTGGGCGCTGGTGTGCTGCTCGGCATCGGCTTCTTCCTCACTGCCCATGCCAGCAATCTGGCGATGCTCTACCTCTGCGCGGGCATTCTGGTCGGTTTTGCCGACGGTACCGGCTACCTGATGACCCTCTCCAACTGCGTGAAGTGGTTCCCGGAGCGCAAGGGGCTGATCTCCGCCTGCTCCATCGGTGCCTATGGCCTCGGCAGTCTCGGTTTCAAATATATCAACCTGCTGCTGCTCTCCAGCTCCGGCCTTGAGACCACCTTCCAGCTGTGGGGGCTGATCGCCATGTCCATGGTGCTGGTGGGCGGCATGCTGATGAAGGATGCGCCCAAGCAGGCCGCCTCCGTGCAGCAGAGCGAGAGCCGTGACTTCACTCTGGCCGAGGCGATGCGCAAGCCGCAGTACTGGATGCTGGCGCTGATGTTCCTCACCGCCTGCATGAGTGGCCTCTACGTCATCGGCGTGGCCAAGGATATCGGCGAGAAGATGGTGGGTCTGCCAGCAGTGGTGGCTGCCAATGCCGTCGCCATCATCGCTATGGCAAACCTGGGTGGCCGTCTGGTGCTGGGTATCCTCTCCGACAAGATGTCCCGCATCCGGGTCATCACCATCGCCCAGCTGATTACCCTGGCGGGCATGGCGCTGCTGCTGTTCGTGCCGCTCAATGCCAACCTGTTCTTCGTGGCGGTGGCCTGTGTGGCCTTCAGTTTCGGCGGCACCATCACCGTCTACCCCTCGCTGGTGAGCGACTTCTTCGGTCTCAACAACCTGACCAAGAACTACGGCGTCATCTATCTGGGCTTTGGTCTGGGCAGCATCATCGGCTCCATCGTGGCCTCCCTGTTTGGCGGCTTCATGGCGACCTTCAACCTGATTCTGGTGTTGCTGCTGGTAGCGCTGGTGCTCTCCCTCACCATTCGCCTGCCGGCACCGGTAGCGGTGGAGCGGGCCTGATAAGGCTCCCTGCCAGAGCAAGCAAAAACAGAGACCCGGGCCATGCCCGGGTCTTTGCATTTCCGATGGTCGATCAGCACGGCGCCAGCCCCAGCAGCTGGCGGGCCTGACGGCAGCGCTCCTCCACCGTTGGCCACTCATCACCGGTTACCGTGATATGGCCCATCTTGCGGCCGGGGCGGGGTTCGCCCTTGCCGTAGAGGTGCAGATGCAGGCCGGGCAGCGCCAGCAGGGCGGCCCAGTCTGGCGTGCCCTTCTGCCAGAGATCCCCCAGCAGGTTGATTAACAGGGCGGGGCGCACGGCGATTTGCTCCGGCAGCGGCAGATCGCACAGGGCCCGCACCTGCAACTCGAACTGGCTGCATGCAGCGTTGTCGAGGCTGGGATGACCCGAGTTGTGGGGGCGGGGCGCCAGCTCGTTGACCAGCAGGCGCCCCTCCACCAGAAAGAACTCCACCGTCAGTACCCCGACGTAATCGAGGGCGGCAATCAGTCGCTCAGCGATCCCTTTGGCCTCGCGCTCCAGCGTTGGCACATTGGCCGGGGAGCGAGTCTGGTCGAGAATGCCGCCGCAGTGCCAGTTCTGCACCAGTGGCAGGGAGCTGATGGCGCCGCTCGGGCTGCGGGCCAGGGTCAGGGCAAACTCCCCCTCCAGTGCCAGCCGTTTTTCCAGCACGCAGGGGACGCCACTGGCTGCCAGCGCCGTCGCCAGCTCATCCAGATTACTGATCTGCCACTGCCCCTTGCCGTCGTACCCCTCGCGGGCCGTCTTGAGAATGGCGGGCAAGAGTTCGCTGGCCTGTGCGGGGATGGGCTCTTCCGGCAGTAGCGCCAGATAGGGGGCGACCGGGATGTTGGCCCCGCGCAGAAAGGCTTTCTCCTCGCGGCGATCCTGACAGATGCGCACAGCGCTGGCGGCCGGGCGCACCGGCTTGTGTTTTTCGAGCAGGGCGAGGGTGGCGGCGGGCACATTTTCGAATTCGCAGCTGATGGCCTCGCAGCGGCTGGCCAGCTCGTACAGGGCGGTCTGGTCGTCATAGGGGGCGACAATATGGTGATCGGCGGCGGCACCGGCGATGCTGGCCGGATCGGGATCCAGCACCACCACCTTGTAGCCGAGGCGGTGGGCGGCCATCACGAAGTAGCGGCCAAGCTGGCCGCCCCCCAGCATGCCGAGGATTGCGGGTGGCAGGATCATGTCGGCTCCTCCAGTTGCAGTGCCTGCACCCGATCTCGCTCGTGGGTGCGGAAGTCGTCGAGCTGCTGCCGGTAGCGAGAGGCATCGCCGTCTTGTGCAACGGAGAGCAGAGAGACCGCAAACAGGGCGGCGTTGGCGGCCCCCGCCTCGCCGATGGCGAAGGTGGCGACCGGCACCCCTTTGGGCATCTGCACGATGGAGAGTAGCGAGTCCATTCCCTTGAGATGGCGTGATGGGATGGGCACCCCCAGCACCGGAAGAGTGGTCTTGGCGGCGACCATGCCCGGCAGATGGGCAGCGCCACCGGCCCCGGCGATGATGGCGCGCAGTCCGCGCTCGCGGGCAGTGGCGGCATACTCGAACAGCAGATCCGGGGTGCGATGGGCCGAGACTACCTGCGCCTCGTAGTGCACGCCGTGCTCCTTGAGGATGCGGGCGGCGGCCTGCAGCACGGGCCAGTCGGAGTCGGAGCCCATTACCAGGCCGATCAGGGGAGCTGTGTTCATTTTCTCTGAATCCTTGATGTCAAACGTTTGCTTTTGGTGGGCAAAAAGAGCCGGCAAGCCGGCTCAGAATTTCTCGGGTCGCACGATTTCGACCGGTTGCAGAAAGGCGATCATGGCGTAATCGGGGTAGTAGCGACTCTGCAGGTGGGCCAGCAGCCGTTCCGCCTGCTCCCGGCTGCAGATCGCTTCCAGCCGGATGTTGCCGCTCTCGCTCCAGCTGGCGTTGCGCTCGCCATGATCCCCCCGGCCGCGGGCATCTGTGATGGTATAGCCGCGCAGCCCCTCGCGGGTGAGGGTGCGCAGCAGGGTCGGCTCCAGATTGGCTTCCGTAATGACGGTCAGCAGGGTGCGGGTCTCGGTCTGCATGTGGCTACTCCGTGAAGTGGCGGGCCCAGCTGTAGTAGAGCGGGATCCCCAGCATGATGTTGAACGGGAAGGTGACCCCCAGCACGGCGCTGAGGGAGAGCCCCGGGTTGGCCTGAGGCACGGCGATGCGCATGGTAGCCGGCACGGCAATATAGGAGGCGCTGGCCGCCAGGGTCGCCAGCAGGGTCAGGCCACCGAGGGAGAGGCCCATCAGCTGGCCAGCTGCCAATCCCAGTCCCGCCGAGGCGAGCGGCATCAACAGGGCGAAGCCGAGCAGGAACAGGCCATGGCGGCGCAGATCCTGACACTGGCGAGCGACGATGAGGCCCATCTCCAGCAGGAACAGCGCCAGCGCCCCCTTGAACAGGTCGACAAACAGCGGTTTGAGCGGGGTAATTCCGTCCGGCCCGGCCAGATAGCCGATGGCCATGCCGCCCAGCAGCAGGGTTACCCCTTTGCCGAGGAAGGTCTCGTGGGCCAGCATGCGCCAGCGGGTCTCGCGACTGATGCCGCGGGCCAGCACTATGCCCACCAGAATGGCGGGGATCTCCATTACAGCCAAGAAGATGGAGAGCTGGGATTCAAAGCTGATGCCCCGCTCGGTGAGCCAGTTCACCCCGACCGCAAAGGTGGCGACGCTGACCGAGCCATAGTGGGCGGCGGTGGCGGCGGCATCCACCCGGTTCATCTTGAGGCGCAGCACGGCAAAGCCGAGCAGGGTCTGCACCACGCCGAGCAGGATCACCAGCGCCAGTTGTGGCAGCAGAGGTTGCAGGGATTGCTGGGCCAGACCGACGCCGCCCTTGAGGCCGATGGCCAGCAGCAGAAAGAGAGAGAGGGTGTCGTAGAGGGCGGGCGGCAGCTTGAGCTCGGATCGCACCAGACCGGCCAGCAGACCAAACAGAAAGAAGAGTACAACAACGTCCAGCATGATGGTTCGCAGGGCAGTTCAGATAATGGTTGCATGCTAGAGCCCGCAATGTTTCGATAAAATCAGATTCTCGCTGATGGTTGTTCGGTAAAAACTGATAGGGAACGGCATGCTCAACTACAAACAGCTCTACTACTTCTGGCATGTGGCGCGCAGCGGCAGTGTGACGCAGGCCGCCGAACAGCTGCATCTCACGCCGCAGACCATCAGCGGTCAGGTGGCCGAGCTGGAGCAGTCCCTCGGGGTGGCGCTGTTCAACCGGGTGGGGCGGCGTCTGGTGCTGACCGCCGCCGGACGGCAGGCGCAGGAGCAGGCGGGGGCGATTTTCTCGCTCGGCGCCGAGCTGGAGCACACCCTGCGCCACGCCAGTCAGGAGCTGACCATGCAGGTGGGGATCGCCGATTCGGTACCCCGCACCCTGGCGTTCGAGCTGCTGGCTCCCGCCATGGCGCTGGCGACCCCGCTGCGGTTGGTGTGCCACGAGGAGCGGGCCGAGCAGCTGTTCAGCGAGCTGGCCCGTCACAAGCTCGACATGGTGCTGATCGATCGCCCGCTTCCTCCCGACAGCGGCGTGCGCGGCTACAACCACGAGCTGGGGCGCAGCCCGCTGGCGCTGTTTGCCAGCCCAGAGCTGGCGGCTCGGGCGCGGGACGGCTTTCCCGCCTCGCTGGAGGGGTTGCCGCTGCTGATCCCCGGAGAGAAGTCTGCCACCCACGATCGGCTGCTGGAGTGGTATCGCCAGCAGGGTATTCATCCCCATCTGGTGGGGCAGTTTGATGACTCCACCCTGATGAAGTCGTTCGGCAAGGCGGGGATGGGGATTTTCCCGGCGCCGCTGGCGATGGCTGACGAGATTGGTCGCCTCTACGGAGTGGAGCGGATTGCGACCCTCACCGACGTTACCCTCTCTTATTATCTGGTCTCGGCAGGGCGCCATCTCTCCCATCCAGGGGTACAGGCGGTGATGGAGGGGGCACAGCAGCGGCTGGCAGCGCTGGCTGACAAGAAATAGAAATCTGGATGGCTATACATCCAGCTTGGCTCTGCCTATAATCCTCCCGCTTTGGCGCATCATGCTTAATAGGGAATCCGGTGAAAATCCGGAGCTGGCGCGCAGCGGTAAGGGGGAACGAAGCGACATCAGGGCACTGCCATCAGGCGGGAAGCCGTCGCCGTAGGCTATCAGCCCCCGAGCCCGAAGACCTGCCAGAGTTCGTATTTCGGGCCGAGAGAAACCGGCCACGAAGTAGATACTTACGCGAACTTAAGGATCTCTCATGTCGAAGAAATTTCTGGCGGCTGCCCTGTTGCCGACGGCGGCGTTTGCCCAGCAGCTGACCATTCCCGTCAATCCCACCATGGTGGTGACCGCTACCCGCGTCGCCCAACCTGCCTCCAGCGTGCTTGCCCCGGTCAATGTGGTGACCCGGGATGAGATCGATCGCCTGCAAGCCCAGACCGTGACCGATGTGGTCAAGACCCTGCCCGGTGTGGAAGTGGTCAGCAATGGTGGCCGCGGCCAACTCAGCTCGCTGCGGGTGCGTGGTGGCACCTCTTCCCAGACGCTGGTGCTGGTGGATGGGGTGCGCAGTGCCTCCCTGACCGCCGGGATGACCGAACTGAATAACCTGCCGCTCAATCAGGTGGAGCGCATCGAATATATTCGTGGCCCACGCGCCACCATTTATGGTTCTGATGCCATCGGCGGGGTGATCAACATCATTACCCGTCCCGACAAGGGGACAAATCAGCACAAGTTCAATATCGGTGCCGGTTCCCATCAACAGCGTCAGGCCGCTTTCAGTAGTGCCAGCCAGGTAGGTGAGGCGGGTCAGCTCAAGGTGGCTGGCGGTTTTGATGATGAAGAGGGTTACAACGTACACCCCTTGCCCGGCATCAACGATGGTGACCGTCACGGGCATCAGGGCTACAACGCCATGCTGGACTACCAGCAGGCGCTCGGCAGCAACTGGGATCTGTTCGGTACGACCCGCTGGTTCCGCAATGTCGCCCAGTACGACCGCTCTTCTGCGGCTTCCGCCTGGGGGCCTGCCACCCATCAACGCAACGAGACCTGGACTGAAAACCAGAGCTATCAGCTGGGGTCGCGCTATCACGATGATCGCTATCTGAGTGAGTTGCGTGGCGCCTTCTCCAAACAGGATGCGTACGACTATCAGGACAACAGTGGCCGCGATCAGGCCAATAACCGGACCTACACCCGCCAGTACAGCCTGAACTGGGTCAACAGCCTCAAGCTGAACGAGCTGTGGACGCTCGGCGGCGGTGCTGACTGGCAGCGCGACATGCTGGACGATCGCTCGCGATCTTCTGGCTCCCCCTATCCGGCAGGGGCCAAGGAGCGGGACAATACCGGGGTCTATGCCCTGGTCCAGTTCGACAACCAGACATGGCAGGGTGAGCTGAGCGGCCGCAGTGATGACAACGAGCAGTTTGGTCGTCACAACACCTGGCAAACCGGCGCAGGCTGGCGTTTTGTCGAGGATTACCGCCTGAGTGCCCGCTACGGCACCGGTTTCCGCGCCCCCTCCTTTAATGACCTCTACTATCCGGGCTCTGGCAATCCCAACCTGAAGCCGGAAGAGTCTAAGAGCAGCGAGCTGATGCTGGATGGTCAAACTGCGGGTGTCGAGTGGCGAGCCACCGGTTATCGCAATGACTTCGAACAGATGATCCAGTGGGCTCCCAACAGTCAGGGGATGTGGACACCACAAAACGTTGGCAAGGCGCGCATTGAAGGGATCGAGCTGGAAGGGGAGTTCGACACTGGCTGGTTGAGTCATAGGGTCTCTGCCGAGTACAAGGATCCCAAAGACAAGGTGACCGATAAACAGTTGCAGCTGATCTCCCGCAAAGGGGCCAAGTGGATTACGCAGGCGCAGTGGCAGCAGTTTGACGGCTCGTTGAGCTGGATCTATCAGGGTGAGCGCTATGGCGATGTGGCCAACACCACCAAACTCGGTGGCTACAGCGTGTGGAATCTGGCTGTCGGCTACAAGGTCACCCCGGCGCTCAAGGTATCTGGCAAGATCAACAACCTGCTGGATAAGGAGTATCAGACTGCAGTGGGGTATCCGGCCGATGAGCGCGCATACTACGTGACGATGGATTACTCACTCTAAGCCGGAGCCGGCCAAGTGGAAAAATCAGGGGCCCTGCCATTGGCAGGGCCTTTTCTATTGGCGGCAGGCGGGAGTATGATCGCCGCCTTGCACCAAAGGGGAGCTCAAGTGGCCAATATTCTCGTGTTTGATTCCGGTATGGGTGGCCTGACCATCTACCGCGAGATCCGCCGCGTCCTGCCGGCACACAACTATTTCTACTGCTTCGATAATGCCAACTTCCCCTATGGTGAATTGAGCGAGCCCGCCCTGATTGTTGCCTGCACCCGCTTGGTGACCACCATGGTGGCCCGTCATCATATCGATCTGGTGGTGATTGCCTGCAACACGGCCAGCACCATAGCGCTGCCGGCCCTGCGCGAGGCACTGGATATTCCCGTGGTGGGGGTGGTGCCAGCCATCAAGCCCGCAGCTGCGCAGACTCGCAACGGTTGTATCGGTCTGCTGGCTACGCCAGGCACCGTTAGCCGCGACTATACCCACGAGCTGATCGCCCAGTTTGCCCCGGGCAAGCGGGTGCTGCTTAAGGGCACCACCGAGCTGGTCATAGAAGCCGAACACAAGCTGGCGGGCCTGCCGGTCAATATGGCGTTGCTGCGCGAGGTATTGGCCGACTGGCTGGATGGGGAAGAGCAGCCGGATACGCTGGTGCTCGGTTGCACTCACTTCCCGCTACTTAATGAAGAGATTGGGCAACTGATGCCGCAATGTCAGCTTATTGACTCGGGCAGTGCCGTTGCCAAACGGGTGGCCTGGTTGCTGAGCAATGGCGGGCATGCTGTCATGCAGCCTGTACATATAGAAGAGGTGATTGCCAGGGCCTACTGTACCCGGCTGGATGGGGAGGCCCAAAAACTGACAGCCCCCTTGCAAGCATGGGGGCTGTCATCACTGGAAGAGGTGAAGTACTGACGAGCGGTTAGGCGTCAGTTTCGCTACCTTCTCTTTCCTCTTTATCACGTTTGTCATTTGCTTCACGCACCTTGAGGGTGCGCTGCTGGTACTCTTTATCATTCAAAGCGGCAATCGCCTTGGCGGCATCGGCGGCGGGCATCTCCACGAAACCGAAACCTCTGCGCTTGCCGGTTGCCTTGTCTTTCATCAACCGCACGGAAATGACCTGGCCCTGTTCGGCAAACAACTCGCGCACTGCAATCTCATTGGCGCGATAGGGCAGGTTGCCTACATATAAGGTGCAAGTCTCCTGATTGGCGATCGACTCGGCGACATTGGCCGGGGTTCGCTTCAGGAACAGCGGTACCACGAAACCGCCGATGGCCAGACCTGCTGCAAAAATCACTTCCGCTTTCAAAGAGAACTGCAGGGCCTGGGCAACCAGGTAGCCAACCACTGCCAATACCAGAGCAAGGATTGCGGCCTGCATATATACGGGAAACTTGGATAAATTCATCTTAAAAGACCTTTTGTAAATGAAAGCAAAAAAGGTGCAACACTATATTCACCTCCATGGTAACCAGCTTTCCTGATTGGCGCTACCATGGACCACTCGGGAGAGGTTATCGGCTCCAGTATGGCATTCCCAAGGTCACTAAAGGCGACATAAATGACGCTAAAATGGGAGTGGAATAACCGGATTGTGGATAACATTGTATATATACACTGAATAAGCTGTTTCTAATTGAATAATTTGAAATTTTCGTGATTTTCTTCAAAAAAACTATTGTCATCCCGGCGCGGCTCCCTATAATGCGCCCCTACCAGCACGGCGGAACACGCCAACCTGATGAGCCAGCTTCCTTGTGAAGTCGGCGCCGAAAGAAAAGCGAAAACAATCGCTTGACTTTTGAAGTGAGAGGCGTAATATGCGCCTCCTCAGCGCGAAAAGCGTGACGCTCTTTAACAATTTGAATCAAGCAATCTGTGTGGGCACTCACAGCATCGAGCATCAAAAACAATTTTTGATTTTCAATGTCTGATGAAGTGACCAAAGCAACTTTATGTTGCAGCAGTTAATTCAGCAATTCATTGAGCCGCCTTAATTGGCAACCAAACTTAAATTGAAGAGTTTGATCATGGCTCAGATTGAACGCTGGCGGCAGGCCTAACACATGCAAGTCGAGCGGCAGCGGGAAAGTAGCTTGCTACTTTTGCCGGCGAGCGGCGGACGGGTGAGTAATGCCTGGGGATCTGCCCAGTCGAGGGGGATAACTACTGGAAACGGTAGCTAATACCGCATACGCCCTACGGGGGAAAGCAGGGGACCTTCGGGCCTTGCGCGATTGGATGAACCCAGGTGGGATTAGCTAGTTGGTGAGGTAATGGCTCACCAAGGCGACGATCCCTAGCTGGTCTGAGAGGATGATCA